>JBAIYS010000013.1 GCA_036763105.1 Peptococcaceae bacterium 1198_IL3148
TTCTGGTGGCTTTGCCGCAGAGGGTACACCCGTTCCCATACCGAACACGGAAGTTAAGCTCTGCAGGGCCGATGGTACTTGGGTTTATCCCTGGGAGAGTAGGTCGCCGCCAGAATTAATTTTTAAAGCCTGAGGATATCCTCAGGCTTTTTTGCACTGTCAGAAAGCATAACAACCTTTAAGCTAAGGTTAGTACTGTATATTGTATATTTTTACTTTAATATAAAATTAATGCAAAAAAGGCTTGAAAAAAAATTGGGGTTGTTATACAATTCAAAACATACTTTGAATAATCAAAACCTGATGCTGGGGGCAAGTAATAGGTATCTTTTTTCAGAGAGCCGGTGGTTGCTGTGAATCGGTAAAAGCTATCTGTGAAATCCACCCCGAAGGGGACCTGCCGAAAGTTTAAGCAAGTAAGTGGGTACGGGTAATGCCCGTTATAGCGTGTTGAGAGGACTAAATTTTTTAGTCAATAAGGGTGGCAACGCGGGAGAAATATATCTCTCGTCCCTGATGGATAAACCGTCAGGGACGAGAGATTTTTTGTTTCCTGGCGGTAAATACAAAAAAATCTGGAGGGATATTGTATGAAAGACAAATTATTTTTGATGATTCCTGGACCAACTCCGGTCCCACCGCCTGTTGTTGCTGCTATGTCTAAACCGATTATTGGACACCGCAGTGCAGAATTTGCAGATTTAATTGGGCGGACCACAGAAAAATTAAAAAAGGTTTTTCAAACCCAAAATGACGTCTTTGTATTAGCTAGCTCGGGAACTGGTGGTTTGGAAGCTGCAGTGGCCAATACGGTAAACCCTGGGGATAAAATTTTAACCTTAAATACCGGTAAATTTGGTGAACGCTTTGGAGAACTGGGTAATAAGTATGGCGCCCAAGTGGATGAAATTAAATTTACCTGGGGCTATGACGTTGATTTAAAGGTGGTTGAAGAAAAACTAAATGCCGATCCAGATATTAAAGCGGTATTTGCAACCCATAACGAGACTTCAACGGCGGTTGTTAATAATATTCAGGGCCTAGGTGAAATAGTTGCTAAGCATCAAGCAATTTTAGTGGTGGATGCGGTAAGCAGCATGGGTGGCATGGACATAAAAACCGATGCATGGCAAGTTGACATTATGGTCACCGGTTCTCAAAAAGCATTGATGTTGCCTCCGGGTTTAGCCTTTATCAGTGTCAGTGAAAAAGCATGGCAGGTCATTGAGCAAAATCAAGCACCAAAATATTATTTTGATTTATTAAAGGCTAGAAAATCTTTAGCAAAAAACAACACGCCCTTTACATCGGCTGTTTCCCTTTACTACGGGCTGGAGGCAGCATTGGATATGATTTTGGAAGAAGGATTGGAAAATGTCTTTGCTAGACATCGCCTGCTGGCAAAGGCCACCAGAGCAGCAGTGATGGGCCTGGGGTTGGAATTGCTGCCTGCTCTTGAATATGCGTCAGATACCGTTACCGCTGTACAGTGCCCGATGACTGTAGATGTTAACAAGTTAAGAAAGGTACTGCTGGAAAAATATCGAGTGATGATTGCTGGCGGTCAAGGTGAGTTAAAGGGTAAAATTTTTAGAATCGCTCATATGGGATATGCCACTAAAGCTGATGTGCTACTGACCATTGGGGCGTTGGAAATGGCGTTAAATGAATGTGGTTATAAAGCTGAATTAGGTGCCGGTGTCCGGGAGGCACAATTAGTATTTTTGGGGGAGAGAGAGTAATGATGAAAGTATTAGCCACAGACGGCGTATCGGAAAAAGGATTAACCGCTTTATATAATAACCCTGAGATTAAAGTGGATCTTTTAAAAACAATGCCAGAGGATGAATTGCTAAAAATTATTGGCGACTATGATGGTATGATTGTGCGCAGTGCCACCAAAGTGACCGCGAGGGTTTTAGAACATGCCCATAAGCTCAAGGTGGTTGGCAGAGCCGGGGTGGGGGTTGATAACATCGACCTGAAGGCAGCCACCAATAGAGGGGTGATTGTGGTCAATGCCCCAGATGGCAACACAATTGCGGCGGCTGAACACACCATGGCGATGATGCTGGCGTTGGCCCGCAAAGTACCCGCTGCCACCGCTAAATTGAGAGCAGGGGTTTGGGATAAAAAAGCCTTCCTAGGGGTTGAGTTGCGCAACAAAATCTTAGGGGTAATTGGACTGGGACGGATTGGCTCAGCAGTTGCCAAGAGAGCAATGGCCATGGAAATGGAAATTTTAGCCTATGACCCCTACATTTCGGCAGAAAATGCAGCAAATTTGGGTGTTAAATTGGCAACACTGGAAGAAATATATAGAAATGCTGATTTTATTACCGTTCACATGCCCTTGACAAAAGAAACCCGACACATGATTAACCACGGGGCCATTGGGATAATGAAGGATGGCGTAAGAATCATCAACTGTGCCCGGGGCGGAATTGTTGATGAAGAAGCGCTGTATCAAGGCCTTAAATCGGGGAAAGTGGCCGGCGCGGCCTTAGATGTATTTGAAAAGGAACCCAACACCGAAAGTCCGTTATATGAGTTTGAAAACTTTATTGCCACTCCTCACTTAGGTGCATCAACCATCGAAGCGCAAATTAACGTGGCAGTAGACGTGGCCAAAGAAATTGCCGATTACTTACAAGGAAATATGGTTAGAAACTCGGTAAACATTCCATCCCTAAGTCCCAAGTCATATGCCAAGGTAAGACCGTTTCTGGATTTAGCAGAAAAATTGGGCCAGTTCCAAGCCCAGTTGTTATCCGGTCGCATTCAGCGGATTGAAGTGATCTATGGTGGAGAAGTGGCCAAATATGAAGTTAACCCCATAACCACCATTATTGTTAAAGGAATTCTGGATCCTATTTTGCAAGAGACCGTTAACTTTGTAAATGCCAATCTGGTGGCTAGAAATCGTGGTATTGAAGTGTTACAAACGACTCAGGACATTGATCAAAACTACAGCAATATTATTACCGTTAAAGTTGTAACCGACCAAGGGGAGCGGACATTGAGCGGCACATTATTTCTTGGCAATGACCCCAGGGTTATCAGCATAGATGGTTACCGCATCGATGCTAGACCCACTGGGCATATGCTGGTGGTGCCCCACACCGATAAACCGGGTATTATCGGTAAGGTGGGCACAATTTTAGGGGAACATAATATTAACATTGGTGGCATGCAAGTGGGACGCCAACAACAGGGTGGCGTAGCGGTAATGGTAATGTCTGTTGACACCGCAATGTGCCAAGATACCTTAGATAAAATCGGACAAATTGATGGTATCATTGAAGTTAAATTAGTGAGCCTTTAAGGGACCAATATTTTACAACGTTAGCCCACTGTAGTATAATACTAAAGGATTAAGTCTATAACTGGCAAACATTGTAACATGGGGGCGAAAAAATGTTAGATATAAAACTGGTAAGAAGTAATCCAGAATTGGTAAAAGAGGCGCTTAAAAATCGCGGTGTAAATGTTTCTTTGGATGAATTTTTAAAATTAGATGAAGAGCGCAGAAAAATATTGGTTGAGGTTGAACAGCTTAAAAATAAACGGAATGTGGTATCTGAAGAGGTTGGCCGGCTAAAAAAGGCTGGCCAACCGGCAGATGATATAGTGGTAGAAATGAGACAGGTTTCTCAGTCTATCAAAGAAATGGATGAAAAGGTTAAAGATATCGAAGAACAGTTACAAAAAATATTACTGACAATACCGAATATTCCCCATCAGTCGGTGCCGGTGGGCAAAGATGAAAGTGATAACCCAGAGGTAAGGAGATGGGGTAAAGTAAGGGAATTTACCTTTACGCCCAAGCCCCATTGGGATTTGGCAGAGGACTTGGATATCCTTGATTTTGAACGGGGCGGCAAGGTGTCTGGCACTAGATTTTCATTCTTTAAAGGTATGGGGGCGCGGTTAGAACGGGCGCTAATCAGCTTTATGATGGACCTACATAGCACAGAGCACGGCTACACAGAAATATTGCCACCCTATATCGTTAACGATGAGAGCATGATTGGCACTGGACAATTACCTAAATTCGCCGAAGATATGTTTAAAATTGAGAATACTAACTATTATTTAATTCCCACCGCCGAAGTACCGGTTACCAACTTGTATCGAGGGGAAATCCTTAAGGGAGAAGATCTGCCAATTTATCATTGTGCCTACAGCGGTTGTTTTAGAGCAGAGGCAGGGGCAGCGGGCAGAGACACCCGGGGGTTAATCAGACAGCATCAATTTGATAAAGTAGAGTTGGTTAAATTTGTAAACCCCGATAATTCCTATGAAGAGTTAGAAAAGTTATTGCAAAATGCGGAAAAAGTATTGCAATTGTTGGGTATACCCTATCGGGTAATTAACCTTTGCACCGGTGACATTGGTTTTTCTGCCGCCAAAACATACGATATTGAAGTGTGGTTACCAAGTGCCAATACCTACCGCGAAATATCTTCCTGTAGTAATTTTGAAGATTTTCAAGCCAGAAGGGCCAATATTAAATTTAGACGGGCACCCAAAGCCAAGGCTGAATTTGTGCATACACTTAATGGCTCTGGATTGGCCGTTGGCCGTACATTTGCTGCCATTTTAGAAAATTTTCAAGAGGAGGACGGCAGTATTTCCATTCCTCCGGTATTGCAACAATATATGGGTGGCGTGAAAAAAATTACTGCCAACAAATAGGCATAAATTAAATTGACTCGATAAAAAATGTATGTTATAGTATTACTTGCGTCGGGGGTACGCCCTTCGACGCCGGTAATAATTTAAGCATGATTTAAAACGGAGGGGTGTCCGAGCGGTTTAAGGAGGCGGTCTTGAAAACCGTTGAACTCTTGCGGGTTCCGTGGGTTCGAATCCCACCCCCTCCGCCATGGATGTGGAGAGTTGGCCGAGTCGGCTGAAGGCGCTCGCCTGCTAAGCGAGTATACGGGCTTAAACCTGTATCGAGGGTTCGAATCCCTCACTCTCCGCCATTCAAAATAATTATTGACATATTTCGTTCAGTATAGTATAATTATTTTTGTGTTAAATACATGTGCCTGTGGCTCAATTGGATAGAGCACCTGACTACGGATCAGGAGGTTAGGGGTTCGAGTCCCTTCAGGCACGCCACTGAAATTGTTAGCTTAATATTTTGAGCTAACAATTTTTTATATGCTAACCAGTTGCCCCCGTAGCTCAGAGGATAGAGCAGCGGTTTCCTAAACCGTGTGTCAGAGGTTCGATTCCTCTCGGGGGCACCATTATCATTAATAAAGGGGATTTCAGTCCTTTGGATCATAATTACTATATGGGTCTGGCTTTAGAAGAAGCTAAAAAGGCCTATCAAATAGGCGAAGTACCCATTGGTGCGGTGGTGGTGGTTGACAATCAAGTGGTGGCTGCTGGGCATGATTTGCGTGAACTTTTAAACGATGCCAGTGCCCATGCAGAGATGTTGGTGATGAGGGAGGCGGCCCAAAGTTTAGGGGATTGGCGCCTGAGTAACGCCACCATGTATGTAACGGTAGAACCCTGTGCCATGTGTGCCGGGGCGATAGTTCAATACCGTTTAAGACGGTTAGTTTACGGTGCTCCAAATAGTAAGTCTGGTTCCATTGATAGTATTTTGAATATTGTGCAAGAGGCGCGATTTAACCACCGGGTTGATGTTATCGCCGGTGTATTGGAGAATGAATGCAAACAAATAATGAGAATGTTTTTTAAAGAACTGCGTAAAAAGTAAATTGGAATAGATGTGGAGAGGTGGCCGAGTTGGTCGAAGGCGCTCGACTCGAAATCGAGTAGACGCCAACAAGCGTCTCGTGGGTTCGAATCCCACTCTCTCCGCCATAGACATATAACCAAGGGATTCTTGCTGTTGAAGGTGAGAATCCCTTGGTTTTTTAACGTAAATGCTATTAACTCTGGGTTAAATAATTAAATTTTACTTAAATAATTCATAATTTTCTATAAAATTAAAGGTGATTTATTTAATTAGTAGAATATTTAGATTATTTGGCTGTGACAGTGTTTTTGAGGCACGGTGATTATAAAGTAGGACGATTATCAAGGAAGGGGAGATTGTTATTTTAACCGAGCAATTAAAAGATATGGGAGCGCGTTTGTCCTTGCTGCGTGAATCTATGGGCGTGACAGCGGAAAAAATTGCCCAACAGCTTGATGTTTCGCTGGCAGATTACTTGCTTTATGAAGCAGGGGAAAAGGATTTTTCATTCAGTTTTTTGTATAATGTGGCGGGTGTTTTAGGGGTAGATGTGTTGGATATTATTAGCGGTGAAACACCCAAGCTTTCGTTGTGCTGTGTGGTCAGAGCCGGAGGTGGTTATGACATTGACCGCAGAGAGGCCTATAATTACAAACACCTTGCTTACACATTTCGCAATAAAAAGGCGGAACCCTTTTTAGTAACGGTGGAGCCAAACGGCGACACCATACCAGAGCGTCATTCCCACGACGGCCAGGAGTTTAATTATATGGTTTCCGGGTGTATGAAATTTTTTATCGGTGATATGGTTTATACCCTGGCCAAGGGCGATAGCGTCTACTTTGACTCGTCAGTTCCTCACGCCATGAAGACCCACGGCGACAGCCCTGCTAAATTTTTGGCTGTTGTCATCAAATAAAGGAGGAGCCGCGATGATAATTTATGAAAAGTTTATCGGCAGACATCGGGATGAGTTTGTAACACTGGAGGATTTATACAGAAACTATTCTATAAATTGCCCGGAGGATTTTAATTTTGCCTATGATGTGTTGGACAGATTGGCGGAGGAAAAACCTGACCAGCTGGCGATGCTGTGGGTGGGCAATAACGGTGAAGAAAAGAGAATTACCTTTTTAGAAATGAAACGCTGGTCGGACAAAACGGCCAATTACTTTAAATCACTGGGGATAAAAAAGGGCGATTTTGTGCTACTGGTTTTGAAAAGAAGCTATTTGTTTTGGTACGCCATGTTGGCCCTGCACAAAATTGGTGCGGTGGCGGTCCAGGCTACCCACCTGCTAACTGCCAAGGATTACCTTTACCGCTGTCAGGCGGGGGGGATAAAAATGGCGGTTATTACCGGTGATGGAGATTGCACCGACCACTTTGACCAAGCCGCTCCGCAATGTGACACTGTCCAGTTGAAAGCTGTTACTGGTCATAAAGCAGCGGGGGAGGGCTGGCTGGATTTTGAAGCGGGGATTGAAGCGGCCTCTGATGATTGGCAGCGGCCAACGGGAGAAGAAGCAACAAAGGCTACTGATATAATGATTATGGCTTTTTCTTCTGGCACCACCGGCTACCCGAAGATGGTGGCCCATGACTTTTCCTATCCCTTAGGGCATATTATCACCGGGGTCTTTTGGCATAGAGCTGAGCCAGGCGGTTTACATTTTACCATATCCGACACCGGTTGGTTGAAGTCGCTATGGGGTAAATTATATGGTCAATGGTTTGCCGAATCGGCAGTTTTCACATATGATTTTGATAGTTTTAACGGGGCTGACATTCTGGATAAGTTGTCAAAGTATAAGGTTACCACCTTCTGTTGTCCACCCACTATGTACAGATTTATGCTCAAGGAAGATGTGAGTCAATATGATTTATCGGCTTTAAAACACTGTTGCACAGCGGGCGAGGCATTAAACCCCGATGTTTATAATCAGTGGAAGAAAGCCACCGGGTTGCGCATATTTGAGGGCTTTGGACAGTCGGAAACAACCCTTTCCTGCTCCACCTTATATCCGTGGGTGCAACCAAGGCCAGGCTCCATGGGGCTTCCCACCCCGGGTTATGACTTGGTAATTGTGGATGAAAATGGCCATGAGGTTGACCCAGGCGTCACTGGGGAAATTTGTATCAAGGCCGAGAGTATGGAGACCAAAACCAAAGGTCTGTTTATGGGTTACTATCAGGATGAAATCAGTACCCAAAGGGCATGGCATGACGGATTGTATCACACTGGAGACACGGCCTATCGTGATGAACTGGGATTTTTGTGGTATGTGGGCAGGAACGATGACATTATCAAATCTTCTGGCTATCGGATTGGACCCTTTGAGGTGGAGTCGGCATTGGCAGAACACCCCGCTGTTTTGGAATCAGCGGTGACCGGTGTTCCCCACCCCATCAGAGGAGTGGTGGTGAAGGCCACAATTGTGTTGGCCGAGGGTTATCAGCCCAGTGAACAACTGATTAAGGAATTACAGGATCATGTCAAAAGAACCACTGCACCCTACAAATATCCTAGGGTGATTGAGTTTGTGCCAGATTTGCCAAAAACCATCAGCGGCAAAATCCGCCGGGTGGCAATTAGACAAAGGGATATGCGCCAATTATAAATAATAGAAAGAAGTTTTATATAAGTAAAGCACCGCCCCAGTGGTGCTTTACTTATTTTTGTAAATGTGATACTCTTTTTTATGAATCAGAATTGCATTTAAGCTAGTAATTACCTGTTGAGATTGTTAAATTAATATGCTATAATAACAATTGTCTTACGACGCGGAGAGGTGGCCGAGCTGGCTTAAGGCGCACGCCTGGAAAGCGTGTGGGCGGGTAACTGCCTCGCGAGTTCGAATCTCGCTCTCTCCGCCATTTTGTCTTAAATAATGGTCGTGCTAGATGGGGAGGTAGCGGTGCCCTGTACCCGCAATCCGCTATAGCGGGGTCGAATGCCTACTCCCGGGTGTAACTTGTGAAGCCTGTCTGTTGTAAGGGACGTTGAGGACCGGGTCTTGCGCGACGTAAGCTCCCGAACCGTGTCAGGTCCTGGCGGAAGCAGCACTAAGAGATGTCTTGCGGGTGCCGCAAGGGTGCCTAGTCTGAGTTACCTGCAACAGCAACGTTCGGAAGTTATTATTCAAAAGTAAGCTGCACGGCCAGCAAATTTTCAGGGATGATTCTTATTAATAAGAGTCATCCCTTTTATTGTATGATTAATTTACAACTATAAAGGGAAACAGGTATTAAATAGCGAAATTTATAGTAAACTATTTCTGGAGGTTAATAATAATGGGTTATCGTGCCCTTTATCGGGAATACCGACCCCAGAGGTTTGCAGACATTGCCGGACAGGAACATATTACCCGTACGTTACAAAATGCCATTTGTTCAGGTCGGGTTAGCCACGCCTATCTTTTTTGTGGACCTAGGGGGACTGGTAAAACATCAACGGCAAAGGTATTAGCTAAAACTCTAAACTGTGTCAATGCACCGGTTGAAGAGCCCTGTAACCATTGTCAAAACTGTATAGCCACCACTGAGGGCACTTCAGTGGATGTAATTGAAATAGATGCTGCGTCCAATCGCGGTATTGAAGACATTCGCGACTTGAGGGAAAAGGTTAAATATTCGCCAGCCCACGGCAAGTATCGTATTTATATTATTGATGAAGTGCATATGTTGACAACCGAAGCCTTTAATGCGCTATTGAAAACGTTAGAGGAACCCCCCGGCCATGTTATTTTTGTTTTAGCCACCACAGAGCCCCATAAAGTGCCAGTGACAATACTATCCCGTTGCCAACGGTTTGACTTTAGAAGGATTTCTGTGGATGTAATGGTGGCCAGGTTAAAACAAGTGGCGGATAGTGCTGGCTTAACGGTGGAAGAAGAGGCTTTAATGTTAATTGCTGGTGTAGCGGAGGGTGGATTAAGGGATGCCTTGAGTATACTAGATCAAGGGGCGGTATATGGCAACAACAAAATCACGGTGGCCGATGTACATAATTTGTTAGGCACGGTGGGGGAAGAGGTTTTAACCCAGATGGCTGATCACCTGGCCAGTGCCAACACAGCAGCCACTTTAACGCTAATCAACAATCTGTATCAACAAGGTAAAGATTTACGTTTATTTGTTAAAGAACTAAGTACTTATTTAAGATCCTTGATGCTGTACTTGGTATCCAACGGCTTACCAGATACAAATCAGCAATCCATTAAATTGACGGCCAGCAAGTTTAAACCCAAGCAAATTTCCAATTATCTAGAGATATTAACCAAATTGGAATACGATATGAAATGGAGTTCTCAACCCAAGGTGTTGTTGGAATTGGCTTTGGTAAAAATGACGGTTGTGGAAGAGGAAGCAGATAGTCATTATTTACTGGAAAAGTTAAAAATTCTGGAGCAACACTTGCATCAAATCTCAGCAACTGGTAATCTAAATAGCAACAAAGCAAACAGCGCTGCTGAGCAGCGGCCTGGGCTAAATGATGCCACCACCATAGATGGCGCTGCCCGGCATAGGCCAAATTTAAAGCAGCAATCGGAGCCGGTCAAGCAAATTCAGCCCACAGGTTCAGCCAAGAAAATTAAACCGTCATGGAATAAGGTGTTGGAGCGAGTAAAAAAATTAAAACCTTCGCTCTACGGGGTGTTTTGTGAAGCAGAGATTATCGATGCCGAGGAGCAACTTCTGACCATTGGTTTTAAGCCACAGCATAGTTCTTTTCACAAGGTTCGCGCTGAACAAAGTGATAATAAGGCAGTACTAGAACAGGCTTTAAATGATGAATTAGGTGGTAATTGGGGCGTCAAGGTGATAGCCATTGAAAAATTGACGGAACTAGATAATGAAGTAAAAAAAAACGCTGAAATAGAGCACCCGTTGGTTAAAAGGGCTATTGAAATGTTTGGCAGAGATAAAGTAGTGGTTAGTAATCATCATCAATAAATAAGATTGTTAAGGGGGATTTACCGATATGTTAGGTGGCGCAAATATGAATAAAATGATGAAACAGGTACAAAAAATGCAACAGGATATGGCTAAGATGCAAGAGGAACTGGCCAATAGAACTGTGGAAGCCACTGCCGGTGGCGGCGTGGTAAAAGTTGTGGCCAATGGGCGCAATGAGCTGGTGTCGATTGAAATTAATCCAGAGGCTGTGGATCCAGGGGATGTGGAAATGCTGCAGGACTTGGTGCTGGCTGCTGTCAACGAGTCCTTGCGCAAGAGCCAAGAACTGGTTTCCTCCGAAATGTCTAAAATCACTGGTGGGTTGAAGATACCGGGTTTATTCTAAGTTAATTTTGTAGCTGTTTAAGGGCATGGATATTATCTGTGCCTTTAATTTTTTTTGCGCTAGATCTATCTATATATTATTCTAAAACTGTTTTTAGTGATTATGCAAGCCAGTTTTTAGCATCTGTTTGCGTAAAAAGCCGGTGCTTTTGCACCGTTCGCTCCGATTCCTTCGCAGGCCAACACTTAGCGCTCAGTCTGCTGGCTCCGGCGGGTCCCTGGCAAATTCGTCATCCTAACTCAGTTGCCAGCCGCGCACGTCCTATGCGCGGCCCGCCTCCGCCAGCAGCCTTCGCTTAGTTTGGCACTGCTCATCCATATGTCGCTCACTATTGCAAAAGCGCCCGCTTTTTAAAGTACTTTTGGTCGTTATGACTTTTCGCCCCGCGGTGATAACCAACCTTTGCAACATAAAAAAACACAGGTGGCTTTTGCCCTGCTTCCAAAATAAAGGTTACTTTAAATACCCGGTTGCTGCGTAAGTCAAGCGAACGACATATAGTTGAGCAGCGAACCGAACTTAGCGAAGTAGGCGGTCGGAGGCAGGGTGGCGCATAGGACGTGCGCCACCGGTATTATAACGATAATTGACTAAACCCCCAAACTGTTCTACAATTTTTAAGAAGCGATAATTGAACCGATAGGGAGATAAAATAATGAAGTATTTTGCTGGGCCAGTGGCCCGTTTAGTTGAAGAATTGGCTAAGTTACCTGGTATTGGACCTAAGTCGGCACAACGGCTGGCATTTTATATCTTAGGCGCACCGGCCCAGGTGGCCCATGACTTGGCAGATGCTTTAACGGAAGTGCGGGATAAAATTAAACGTTGTAGTGTTTGTGGCAACTTAACGGATGAAGATCCCTGTGCCATTTGTTCTGATGACAATCGCAATCCATCAATAATATGTGTGGTGGAACACCCCCGGGATGTAATGGCCATTGAAAAAACAGGGAAATTCAGTGGTGTGTATCATGTGTTGCATGGGGCGTTGGCACCGATGGAGGGCATTGGGGTGGAGGAATTAAACATAAAAAGTTTACTGCCGCGGCTGGAAGCACACGATGTACAGGAAGTTATTTTGGCCACTAACCCCAGCATCGAAGGGGACACCACCGCCATGTACTTATCTCGGTTATTAAAGCCGTTGGAAATAAAGGTCACTAGGTTAGCCCACGGTTTGCCAGTGGGGGCAGATTTAGAATATACCGATGAATACACTTTAATTAAAGCGTTGCAGGGTAGACACGAAATTAATTAATAACTATAATATCTAGGAATAACAGCGTTGGGACAGCCATATATTTAATGCAAAGGGCTGCGGAGGTGCTGTTATGGAATTGGAATGGACGACCATTCTATTGTGTTTTATTGGTCTATTTGGTTTATATTTAGTGGGTGTATTTGTGGTCAAGCCGCTGAGATTTATCTTTAAATTGGCAATGTATTTAGTTTTAGGCGGCGTATTGATTACGCTGGTAAACATTATCAGCGCCAATTTTGGATTACATATTGCTTTAAACCCCTTTACATTGGTAACCGCCGGGGTGTTACAGGTACCCGGTTTAATATTATTGCTGTTAATGGCATATATGTTGGTTTAAATGTTAATTTTTAGCGGCTAATGTTCTTGACGTGGCTGATTAATTAGGTTTATACTTGTAGCAATGGAAACAACTTAACGCAATAGTTTTTTTTGACATAAGCGGGACAATTTTGTCCCGATTATTCTTTATTAGGGGTAAGTAAGAATTTTCCTAATTGGATAAACTATTGTAAATATACTGACAATAATTAGAGGGGGTGGCGCCTTATAACAAGTCGTATTGTTGAAGCTTATGTTGGAGAATATGCCAGTGGCAAAAGTGAAGTGGCGGTTAACCGTGCATTGGAACTGGGTAAAAAGCAGCACAAGGTTCACTTAGTGGACTTTGACATTGTGGAACCCTGTTATACACTGCGGCCAATAAAAAAACAACTGATGGAACAGGGCATTGAAGTGGTGGCTTGGGAAACCAGGGATACTGTTGGCTTAGGTGAAGCGGGTAATGTAATAAAGCCTGCCGCAAGATGGGTATTACTACGAGAGGGAGACATTATTCTCGATATAGGTTATGGAGTGGAAGGTTCCAAAACCCTTAATTTGTTAGAAGGCGTAGATAAAGAACCTAATTTAAAAATATATGCAGTGGTTAATATCTCACGTCCAATGACATCAAATGTTAAAGAAATTGTAGAATATGTAAGAGATTTGGGTCCCATTCATGGGCTCATTAACAATACTCACTTAGGTGACGAAACCACACCAGAAATTGTACAGCGAGGAGCCCGAGTGGTTACCGAAGCAGCCAAAGAACTTGGCATACCCTTAGTGGCTACCTATGCAGTGCGGGATGTGGCCGCAGCCATGGGAGAACATGATTGTATGGGGAACGTGGTCAGACCTTTAGACCGATATATGCCCTGTACGTTATGGTAAATTAAGTTTCCCCTTTTAAGGGAGTTACATATCATAGGAGGTGCAGTTTTTTCTATGCCAGAGAAGCTTATTACTGAAGAAAAGCGCGTCTTTATGACGGGCAATGAGGTGTGTGCATGGGCAGCAATTGCTGCAGGGGCACAAATTATGTATGGTTACCCCATTACTCCTCAGAACGAAATTATGCACTATTGGACAAGATTAGCTCCAAAGCATGGTCTCAAGTTCTTACAAACTGAGGATGAACTGTCTGCAGGTTTTACCACCTGTGGTGGTGTAATGGCTGGTCTAAAAGCATTTACTGCTACCGCAGGCCCTGGTAACGTTTTAATGCAAGAGCCATTTTCCATGGCTGAGGCGATGAGACTACCAATCGTTTCCATTATTCAACAACGTGGAGGCCCGTCCACCGCTACCGTTATTTACTCACAACAAGAGGTATCACTGACCACCTTTGGTGGCAATGGTGAAGGTTTGCGTATTGTTTACTCAACCGCCACTCACCAAGAATTGTTTGACTACACCATTAAGGCTTTCCAAGTATCATGGAAATACCGCTTCCCAACCTTCGTTTTGGGTGATGGTTATCAAGCAAAAATGCGTGAATCCTTAACTATTTATGATCCAGAACAAAAGGGTATTAAATTTGAGCCTGCCACTAAGTATGTAGGTCAGCCTGGCACACCCGGTGTAGACCGTGAGCCTGGTCACTACCGCAATACCTATAACGTAGAAGAAGAACTGTATGAGGTTCTGCAGGGCTACTTTGCAGATTACGCTAAGATGGCTGAAGAAGTGGCTGAATATCAAGCCTTTGACACCGAAGATGCAGATGTGGTTGTTCTTTCCCATGGGGTTGTTTCCCGCGGTGCTAAAGAAGCAGTTGAAATGCTGCGCAAAGAGGGTAAAAAGGTTGGTTACTTCCGTCCAATTACCCTGCGTCCACTGCCAGAAAAGCAACTGAAGGAATTGGCAGCGAAGGCTAAAAAATTAGTAATTGTTGAATCAGCCCAAGGTCAATTTGCTAAACTGATTAAAGATGTAATCTTTGGTGCCACCTGTGAGATCGTTCCTTTCTTCAAGCCAGGTGTGGGTATCACCACTGATGAAATCTATGCTAAAGTAAACGAAGTTCTCTAATTATAAATTTATTTTCCCCTAATTTGAAAGGAGGCCAATTGATTTATGTCTGTAGTACAACCAGCTATGCCAAAGAGTTGGCGGCCTGAATCAAAACCACATAAATTCTGCCCCGGTTGTGGCCATGGTCTAGTATTAAAGGCACTGGGCGAGGCCATTGATGAACTGGGAATCCAAGATAGAGTTGTATTTGGTTGTGACATTGGTTGTTCCTTGTTGTCATGGGACTTCTTTAATGTTGACAGCGTACAAACTCACCACGGTCGCACCACCCCGGTGATGACCGGAATTAAAAGAGCCAATCCTGATTTAATCACCATTGCTTACATGGGTGATGGCGGCGGTTACGCCATTGGTTCTCAACACTTGGTAAACGCTGCTGCCCGTAACGAAAGAATCACTGTAATATTAGCCCTCAACTGTGTATATGCCATGACCGGTGGTCAAATGGCCCCCACCACACTGCCTGGCATGAAGGCGGAAACTGCGCCTTACGGCCGTGATGTGGAACTAACCGGTGCTCCTACCCAAGGTCCCGAAATGGTGGCAGCCATTGCCGGTGAAGGTGCATACGTTGCCCGTGGTACCACCGCTAACCTGAGACAGTTGAAGGGTTACATTAAAAAGGCCCTACAAAACCAAATGGATGGCAAAGGTTTCTCCTTTGTAGAGGCATTATCAGCTTGTCCTACCAACTGGCGTACCAACGCTGAGAAGACTTGGGCATTTGTGGAAAAAGAAATGCCAAAATACTTCAAAGTGGGCGAAAAGAAAGTTCCTGGTGCTGAGCAGAAGGAGGGACAATAAATGGCTGAATTGACCAAAATTATGTTGGCAGGTGAAGGTGGCCAAGGGGTTCAATCTGTAGCGCAAATTTTGGCCGAGGCTGCTGACAACGAAGGTAAAGAAGCATTATATATTCCTAACTTTGGTGTTGAGCAACGGGGCGGTGTATCCATTGCCTATCTGCAAATCAGCAATGAACGCATTGGTGCTCCTAAATTTAACATCGGTGACATTGTGGTGGCCGTAAGTGAACGGGCTATTTTACGCACCAAGCAATATGTTGGCGAAAATACTATTTTCATATACGATTCCAGCGTTGATATTGCTGAAGAAGAACTGCCCCAAAATGCAGCTAAAATATTAGCTATTCCTGCCTTGGACATTGCTAAGAATGAACTGCATCCACGGGTGTTTAACATAATTATTCTCGGTGTCATTGTGGCAGCAACCAAAGTGGTTTCTCAAGAAGATGCCAAAAAGGCCATTGAGAAAAAATTGGGTTATAAATTTGAGCAAAATCCAAAACTGCGTGAACTGAACTTTAAAGCCATCGATAGAGGTGCTGAACTGGTTTCACAATAGTATAAAGGAGGGAAAATCCAGTGGCTGTAGAATTTAAGCCCCGTACCCTTGAACTAGAGAAAGCTCAGTGGAGTGTTTTTCCCGGCCTGTGCAAAGGCTGTGGTTTGTGTATTGAAAAATGTCCCAAAAAATGCATTAGTTGGTCTAAAGTGCTGGGTGTATATGGTACACCTTCGGTAGAAGCTAATGATGACTGCATTGCCTGTGGTATTTGTCAAATGGTTTGTCCCGATACCGCCATCAATGTGGTGCGTAAAGGCAAAGAAAAAGCAAACAGTGAGTCTGCTCTAGCTGAATAATTTAAAGGGAGCCAATGGAATGCAACCAGCATTTTATTGGCTCCTTTGCTTTTGCTGTTAATATCACCCTTTCAGCCAATGGAGCATATGCTAAATTAGCACAAAACAAAGGGGTGATAGTGATGACAGAGTTTATACCCATTTGCATTTATTGCAATTGGCCTTGGAACCAAGATAACAAAGGTCTTTTTATTAAGGGTAAATATATTTGTGCCACCTGTGAGCAGAAACTAATACAAAGTAATTGTAGTCAACCGGAATATCAGTATTATATCAGTGGCCTAAAAAAGATTTGGCGTTGCTTTGAGGCTTGATCAAGCTCCAGTGACGCTTTTTTTTGTTCCAACCGCTGTCTGCGGTGGGCAATTTCAATTTCCGATTTTATTTTCTTTAGCGTTAACAAATCTATACCGGTGGCAGTGGCAATTTCCACATCGGATTTACCATTTTTCCACCATCTAATTAAACTGGACACGTTGGTGCGATATTTTTTAGATAACTTTTTTTCATCCACCGGCGATTTTTTATTTTTAAGCAAGAAAAGTCCCCCCTTATTATTTTTAAAAAATCAGTGCTAAAATTATTGTTTCTTTTTTACCTCGAGAAATGTTAAACAAAGGTTGGAAAAACTCATGCGCTATGAAAGGATAATAATCTGTGATAAAATTATATATTGGCATAATATATTCAAATTAGGATTGATTAAGTTGAACCAAAAAGAAACACCACTGATCAGCGCTTTGCTAAATTATGTAAAAAAAGGCCATGTTGGCTTGCATGTGCCGGGGCATAGGCAGGGTGTGGCGATACCGGAAGAAATGGCCAATTTAAAAAATGAAATTTTTCAATATGATTTAACGGAATTGCCCGGCCTCGATGACTTGCACCACCCAGAGGAGGCCATTGCCAAAGCCCAAACTTTGGCTGCTCAGTTATATGGGTGCCGAAACAGTTACTTTATGGTCAACGGTACCTCCGGTGGCTTAGCGGCTTTAGTGTTGGCCTGTTGTGGCCCCAATGATGAAATTATTATACCCAGAAATGTCCACCGGTCCATTTTGACCGGGCTGATTTTAAGTGGAGCAAAGCCAGTATATATATACCCGCCCGCTTTAACGGGTTTTGGTTTTACCACCGTGCCCAGTGGTCAACAGTTGAATCATTGTATTTGCCAACACCCCGGGGCCCGGGCAGTGCTGATGGTGCATCCCACCTATTATGGTGTAACCGGGAACCTAAGTGAAATTGCCGACATAACTCACCGAGCGGGTCTACCCCTATTGGTGGATGAGGCCCACGGGGCACATTTGCGTTTTTTTGATCAGTTGCCGGCGGATGCTCTGCAGTGTGGTGCCGATGCGGTGGTACAAAGCACCCATAAAGTTGGTGGAGCGCTGACCCAGGCATCCATGCTGCATTTGAATTCTGACCGGGTGGATCAAACCAGGCTGGAGGCTTGTTTGAAAATGATGCAAACAACCAGCCCTTCTTATCTATTGATGGCTTCATTGGATGCAGCACGGCGTCAGTTGGCGGAAAGTGGCCAGCGGTTAATAAAGCAGTCCTATGAAACAGCCCGCTACCTGCGGGCTAAGTTGAAAGCATTGCCGGGGATTGAAGTGTTGGAGAAACATCACTTAAATGATACCCTAGCAATGGATGAAACTAGATTGGTTATCAACACCAGTAAAATCGGCTTGACTGGTTACCAAGTTTTTGACCTACTATCTGCCGCCGGTGTGCAGGTTGAAATGGCCGATTACCACAACATTGTGGCGGTGCTGGGTCTTAACGCCGACAAGGGTGCGGGGCAGAGCTTGTACAACGGGTTATTAAAGATCGTTAAAAAATACAGTGGCCAAAAGTTGCTCGATGCAACATTAAATCCGCCGGAAGCGGTGGTGATGGTTACCCCCAGAGAGGCATGGTTAGCCAAAACCTTACGAATTCCCTTAGAACAAGCAGTGGGCAAAGTTTGTGGTGACAGTATTTCTGTTTACCCGCCGGGCATACCGGCAGTTTGCCCGGGAGAATTAATTACCCAGGAACTATTGGAGTATCTCTTGGCAGTGCGTACCCATAAACTGCACATCCAATGCTCGGGGGATGCAACTTTAAAAACAATAACTGTAGTTGATTGCGGGGTTTGATTATGTCTGGTAAATTTATCGTATTTGAGGGCATCGATGGCAGTGGCAAAAGTACTCAATTGGCTTTATTGCAACAATATTTAATTCAAAGGGGATATAATGTATTGACCACCAGAGAGCCGGGAGGAACCAAAATCAGCGAAGAAATTCGCAGTCTGCTGCTCAATCCGGCCTACAAAGATTTAGATTATCGAACCGAAGCCTTTTTATACTCGTCCGCCCGGGCTCAGTTGGTATATACTAAGATTAAACCTGCTTTGGCGGCAGGTAAAATAGTGCTTTGTGATCGCTTTGTTGATTCCACCTTGGCCTATCAAGGCTATGGTCGGAGTTTACCCCTTGAATTTTTGCACAGTTTAAACCAATTGGCCACCGGTGGGCTCAGTCCCGATAAAGTGTTGGTTTTTGATTTGCCGTTGGAACAAAGTTTTAGTCGAGTAAAAAATCGCAGTGCCCAGGATCGACTGGAGAGTGAACCTTCACAATTCCATCGTCAGGTAAGGGAAGGATATCTAAAAATAGCCCGGCAGCATGGAGAAACCCATGTGGTTTTAAATGCTACCCTGTCGATAGACGAGCTTCATCAGCAAGTGGTCACAGCGGTGGAGGCGCTGCTAAATGTATAGCTTTCAAGATATAATTGGGCATACTGAAAATATAAACACTTTAATTAAAGCCATTGTTAATAACCGGGTGGCCCATGCTTATTTATTTGTTGGCACTCCCGGGGTTGGCAAAGGTACCATTGCCCATGGCTTTGCCAAAGCTTTATTATGTGAAAACCCGGTGGCGGGAGAAGCCTGTAACCGCTGTCGGCACTGTGGCCAAGTGGAGGGAAACAACCACCCAGATTTGCATGTAACCACCCCAACGGGCGCCACCATCAAGCTCGAACAAATACATTATGTTCAAAAAAATGTAAATTATCGCTCCTATCAAGGTGGTAGACAGGTATACATTATCGAAGATTGTGATGTGATGACGGCGGAGGCAGCCAATTCTTTGCTAAAGACGTTAGAGGAACCACCGGTAAACACCGTCTTTATTTTGATATCTTCCCGGCCATACGCCTTGTTGCCCACCATTTTATCAAGGTGCCAACAATTTTGGTTTAAACCGATGTCGGTGGACCAAATAGTGGAAGGGTTAAACCGACAAACCAATTTAACGGCCGTTGAACAGCAGATGATCGCTGCCATGGCCGGAGGCAGTTTAGGTAGGGCGATATCGCTGGTGAAGGAGAATATTCATACCGTTAGAAATAGCGTACTCAACACCCTGGATAAAATAAAGGCTGGCGATATGGTGCCACTGTTGCAGCAGGCAGCAACTTTAGCCAGTGAAAGAACAGATGCCGTTGAGTGGGTAGAAATGTTACAGCTTTGGATTAGAGATGTGCTAGTTTGGTCCCAAACAGAGGATAAAACGTTGATTATAAATGTAGATTTATTGGACGAGGTTGCTCAGTGGTCCGGCAGGTATAGGCCGGAGCAACTGTTGGCAATGATGGCAGAGGTGGAACAGGCCCGCTGGCGCCTGGAATCCAAGGGTAACACCCGCTTGGTTATAGATGCATTGCTACTTAACTTAGCTCACAATTAGAAAAGCTGGGCTAGCGCCAAGTTTGCTAATTGTTTGTTTGCATAGAAGGAGGACATATTAATGATGTCATATGATGTGGTGGGAATTAGATTTAAAAAAGCTGGCAAAATATATTATTTTGATCCAGATCAGATAGATTTACAGGTTGGCGACGATGCCATTGTGGAGACCACCAGAGGTATTGAATTTGGTAAAGTGGTGCAAGGGCCCAAGGTGGTTAATGAAGAAGAAGTGGTGGCGCCATTGAAAAAAGTAATTCGTAAGGCTACCGAAGAGGACAAACTAAAACTACGGCAGAATAAAATAAAGGAAAAGGAAGCCCATAAAATTTGTTTAGAAAAAATTAAACAGCATGGTCTGCCCATGAAGTTAATTGATGTGGAACAGACCTTTGATGATAACAAAATAATTTTCTACTTTACTGCCGATGGCCGGGTGGATTTTAGAGAATTGGTCAAAGATTTGGCGGCGGTGTTCCGCACTAGAATTGAGCTAAGGCAAATTGGTGTGCGGGATGAAGCTAAAATGTGTGGTGGCTTGGGATGCTGTGGTAGGGAGTTGTGCTGTGGTTCTTGGCTAGGTGAATTTGCCCCGGTTTCCATCCGCATGGCTAAGGATCAAAATTTATCCCTCAATCCCACCAAAATATCCGGTATTTGCGGCCGGTTGATGTGTTGTTTGAAATACGAAAATGATGTTTACGAAGAGGCCAAAGTTAATTTCCCAGAGGTTGGCACCACCGTCAATACCATGCTGGGAGTGGCCAAAGTAATAGGATACAATATTTTTAAAAATACCGTAACTTTAGAAACCAAGGAAAACAAGGATGTGCTAGAACTGCCATTGGCTGAAATTAATAAAGAGATAAAGGGTGAAAAAAGTGGGCCCTCTACCAGGACGGATAGCTAGATTGGAGTATATGGTTAAAGAGTTACTGGCGGAACTGGATGATATAAAAAAAATAGCTCGCTCTTTAGAAGAAGAAAATGATAAATTGCGACGTCAGTTAACCGCTGTTATTAACCAGCCGCCAACAAATAACAAAAAAGAGTTAAGCAGCAAGCCAGACGAACCGACTTTGCTGCGCTTATATAATGAAGGATTTCATATTTGTAATGTTAGGTTTGCCCAAGGCCGAGAAGATGAATGTTTGTTTTGCCTAAGCCTGTTGCGGCGGCAGGATGGTGAGGTGACAGATCAGTAGTGGCGGATATAAAAAAAGGCACGTTATATTTATGTGCAACGCCAATAGGAAATTTAGAAGATATCACCCAGCGGGCGTTACGGTTGCTGAAGGAATGTGATTTAATAGCGGCGGAGGATACCCGGCATACTAGAAAGCTGCTGGCCAACTATGACATTCACACTCCGCTAACCAGTTACCACGCCCATAATGAAAAAAGCAAGGGCGAAAGGCTAATTGAAAAATTAAACCAGGGGCTAAATATTGTGGTGGTTTCCGATGCCGGCATGCCGGGCATCTCGGACCCCGGGGCTGAAATTGTTCAATTGGCGTTGGCCCAGGATATTACCGTGGTGCCCATCCCCGGACCCAGTGCTGGCATTGCCGCATTGGTTGTTTCTGGATTGCCCACCGCCCGCTTTTGCTTTGAAGGTTTTTTGCCGTCAAATAAAAAGGGCCGTCGACGTCAATTGGAGAAGTTGGTCAATGAAAATAGAACGCTAATATTTTATGAAGGCCCCCATCGCCTGCTGGAAACGCTAAGGGATATGTTAAAAATTTTTAGCGATAGAAAACTGGCGGTGGCCCGGGAATTAACTAAAAAACATGAAGAAATCTTTCGGGGTAAAATATCACAGGCCCTAGAGCATTTTGAGATCAATCCCCCCCGGGGGGAGTTTTGCCTAGTGGTTGCCGGATCTGACCAAGATATGAAAACAAATGACTGGGAACATTTGCCGTTGGACCAACATGTCCAGCAAGTGATGGCATCGGGAATGGATAAAAAGGAAGCCATTAAAGAAGTGGCCAAATTGCGTGGTTTGCCCAAAAGAGAAGTATATGCAGCGGTAAATAATTAATCAGGGGACTGTTGCGCAACCTACCGTAGGGGTTGGTTTTCCAGCCCACCCGCCTAAGCAACATAGGTTTGTGCTGGCGGGCAGGTATGGAACCCTGCCCCTACAATTATTTTGCAATAACCCCTTTGCTAGTTAGATAGCCTTTGTGGTTTCGAACATATCCCGGGCACAATCTTTACAAACTTGTTTGCCTTTGAATAATTGGACATCGGCGGCATTGCCACAAAAAACACAGGCTGGCTCATATTTTTTAAGAATAATCTTTTCGCTGTCAACATAAATCTCCAGAGCGTCTTTTTCTTCAATACCCAAGGTGCGCCGCAATTCAATGGGGATAACTACACGGCCCAGCTCGTCCACTTTACGCACAATACCTGTAGATTTCAACATTCTTTCCCTCCCTTGCGTATAACATCTTAGTCGACAGTAAATACTAATATATTACAAGTAAAGAGTACCAACCATTCCATTAAAAGTCAATAACTTTGATAAAATATACCAATTATTTTACATCTTACCAATTGCATAAAAATATCTTAAACTTGACAAAATAAAGTATGTGGGCTAAAATTCCATATTATATAGGCTAATGGTGCTGAAAGAGCGGAGTAAATTACTGGGGGCTGTCCAGAGAGCGGGGATGGTGGGAACCCGTCAGCAAATGGTAATTGAAGATGGCTCTGGAACTGCAGGTCGAATTCCCGTTGGATAGTAGGCTGAGCCGGGGGGTCCCGTTACAGACTATGGTGAATTATACACCTACCGAGGCTTTGGCCGTAAGGCAAAGTGAATCAGGGTGGTAACACGGAACTAAATCCGTCCCTACTGGGGGCGGATTTTTTATTTTACTATCAGTATAAAATTATAGGGGGCAGTTGAATTGAGTAAACCAACATTTTATATTACTACACCAATTTATTATCCCAGTGATAAACTGCATATTGGCCATGCCTATACCACAGTGGCGGCCGATGCCATTGCGCGGTATAAAAAAATCACTGGACATGACGTTTACTTTTTAACCGGTTCAGATGAACACGGTCAAAAAATTGAACGGAAAGCAAAGGAAAATGGGCAAACACCAAAGGAATATGTGGATAAAATAGTGGCCAGCTTTCAGCACCTTTGGCAAAAGCTGGACGTAAACTATGATGACTTTATCCGCACCACCGACGATCGCCACCAGCGGGTGGTGCAGATGATATTTGAGCAACTACACAAGCAAGGGGATATTTATAAATCCTCCTATGAGGGCAAGTACTGCACCCCTTGTGAAACATTTTTTACCGATTACCAGCTGGTGGATGGTAAGTGCCCCGACTGTGGCCGAGAGGTGGAACTGCTGCGGGAAGAGAGTTATTTCTTTAAAATGTCCAAATATGCCGATCGCTGGTTAAAATATATTGAGGATCATCCTGATTTCATTCAACCCACCAGTCGGCGCAATGAGATGATCAGCTTTGTTAAACAGGGGCTGGAGGATCTTTGTGTTTCCCGGACCACCTTTGATTGGGGTATCAAAGTGCCCTTTGATGCTAAACATGTGGTTTATGTGTGGGTTGATGCCTTAACCAACTATATTTCTGCCTTGGGTTATGGCAGTGCAGATGATAGTCTATATCAAAAGTATTGGCCGGCCAATGTGCACTTGGTGGGTAAAGATATTGTACGTTTTCACACCATCATTTGGCCCATTATGCTGATGGCCCTTGATTTACCTTTACCGCAAAAGGTAATGGGTCATGGCTGGTTACTTTTGGAAGGGGGTAAAATGTCTAAATCCAAAGGTAACGTGGTGGATCCGCTGGTTTTAATAGATAAATATGGCGTGGATGCGGTGAGATACTACCTGTTAAGGGAGTTGCCCTTTGGCTCCGACGGTTATTATTCTGAGGAAGCCTTGGCAAAGCGCATTAATATTGATTTGGCCAACGATTACGGCAACCTATTATCCCGCACCGCCACCATGACTGGCAAATATCAACAGGGAGTGCTGCAAAAACCTCAGCCCCAAGGGGAACTGGATGAAGAATTGATTGCTTTGGCCACCGAAACACCTAAATTAGTGGCCGAGGCCATGGAAAAATTAGAAATCTCAACAGCGTTGGCGGCAATTTGGAAATTGATTGCCAGAGCCAATAAATATTTAGAAGAAACCTCACCTTGGTCGGTGGCCAAGGATGAAAGCCAAAGGGCGAGGTTAAATACAATACTGTATAATGTTATTGAAGTGATGAGGTTTGCCACCGTCATGATTACCCCCTTTATGCCTAACATACCGCAAAAGGTATGGCCCCAGTTGGGAATCGCTGATCGGCCAGAACTGCATACTTGGGAAAGTTTGCGCTGGGGTGAGCTACCGGAGGGCACAGTGGTGCAAAAGGGAGATGTATTATTCCCCCGGATTGATCTGAATACGCTGTAAAATTAGGGCGCAATTTAATTTATTGCGCCCTAAATTACTACGGAGGTGTAAGTATGAATTTTATTGATACCCATGCCCATTTAAACGACCAGCGCTTTGCGGCGGATCGGGAACAGTTAATTAATGACGCCATGAAGAGTGGTCTGACAATAATAAATGCCGGTAATGATCTGGAAACATCATCCACTGCGCTGGCACTGGCTAAAAAGTATCCTTTTATATATGCCACCGTGGGAGTGCATCCCCACGATGCTAAAGACGTGCCGGACGATTACCTAAGGCAACTAAAAAATTTGGCCGCTGACCAAAGGGTGGTGGCCATTGGTGAAATTGGTTTGGATTATTATTATGATCTGTCTCCCCGGGATGTCCAAAGACAAGTGTTTGTGGCCCAGTTAAATTTAGCTAAAGAACTTAATTTACCGGTGGTTATTCATTTGCGGGACGCCTATGGTGACTTTTTAGAAATTATGCGCCAAGAAAAGTTAGCACCCATTGGCGGGGTAATGCACTGTTATTCCGGCAGCATGGAGGTGGCCCAAGAGTGCTTAAATATGGGCTTTTACATTTCCTTTGCCGGACCGGTGACCTTTAAAAATGCAGCCAACCTAAAAGAAGTGGCAGCCCAGGTGCCGCTGGAAAAAATACTGGTGGAAACAGATAGCCCCTATCTAACCCCGGTACCCCATCGGGGTAAAAGAAACCAACCGGATTATGTTAAATATGTGGCGGAGCAAATAGCTGAATTAAAACAGATGCCGGTGTCAGAGCTATGGCCGGCAATAATTGCCAATGCCAGCGCATTATTTAAATTGCCAAGGGGTGGTGAAAAAATTGAGTAATGACACCACCGGCTTGGTGCTGGTCTTTACCGGAGAGGGTAAAGGAAAAACCACTGCGGCGCTGGGCACCGCCCTAAGGGCTTGGGGCCAGGGCATGAAGGTTTTATTTCTACAATTTATAAAGGGCAGTTGGCACACCGGAGAACAAAAGGCCTTTGCTAAATTGGGAAATAATATTGAAATTCATCAACTGGGCCTGGGCTTTATAGACTTTAATGATGAAAACCAAATGTTACAACATCGACAGGCGGCACAACAGGGTATAAAGATGGCCCAAGCTGCCATCGCCTCGGGGGAATATCAAATGATTGTATTGGACGAAATAAATTATGCCATTGCCTACCGTCTGGTGGAGGCAACGGCTGTGGTGGAACTAATAAAAACTAAACCCCAGCATTTGCATATCATACTGACCGGCAGGGAAGCCTCGGCAGAAATAATTGATTTGGCAGATTTGGTGACTAAAATGGAAATGATTAAGCACCCCTATCAAAAGGGAATAACGGCCCAAAAGGGGATAGAATTTTAGCCTGTAAATTTTTTCAAATTTTATTCATATTTTCCAAAACAACCGCATATATTTATAAAAGTAATTTGTGCGGGGAGGTGTAGTTATCAGTTTTAGCAAGCCAGAGTTTTTTTGGCAGGATAAATCTTGGCGGTTACTATTTTTAATGATAGTGCTAGCCTTAGCTTTGCTGTTGCTATTAAACTTTTTTGGCAAACAGGTTACCATAGTGGTGGACAACGATACCTACGAAGTTTATACCTTTAAAGCAACAATTGCCCAAGTGATGGCTGAGCAAAATATTACATTGGATGCCAACGACATAGTGGTGCCACAATTGCAAGCTGCCATTAAGGATGGGCAAACAATTAAAGTTGTCAAAGTGGACAAAAAACAGATGACTATACAACAGCAAGTACCCTTTGAAGTTGTACGCCAGGCCGATGACAGGTTGCCTCAAGGTGTGGAAAAAATTCGTCAACAGGGCAGCAATGGAATAAAACAAATGGTTTATAGCGTGGTGTTACATAATGGAATTGAGGTATCCCGTGATCTAATTAAAACCGAAGTGATAAAGGAACCCCAATCTAAAATAGTTGCTGTTGGCAAAAGGCCTGTGGTACCAGTGGTGAGCCGTTCGGCGGTTAATCGGTCAATGGCAGAGGGCCGGTTAACGGCAGTGGCCACCGCCTATACCTTTACCGGTCATAATACCGCCACCGGCATTATACCCCAGCATGGGGTGGTGGCGGTGGACCCAGAGGTGATACCCTTAGGTACAAGATTATATGTAGAAGGCTATGGGGAAGCGGTGGCCCTTGATGTTGGTGGTGATATTAAAGGTAACCGCATAGATGTGTTTTTCCCCAGCAACCAAGAGGCTATAAATTGGGGTAGAAGAACGGTAAATGTGGATATTTTAGGTAAATAACCATAAGGGTGGCGATATGCCATCCTTATTGTTGCTTATAGCAATTATTTGATGTAATTTTTTGGCAGGGAAATTGCGGGTTTAGTAGAATGTTGATATTACTAAAAATATTTTAAGGGGGAGGGCAAATGGGTTGGTCAACCGTTGAATGGCCCCCAAAAAATGGTTCCAATATTAAACCTACACCTAAACTACACCAAAAACTAAAAAAAATAATATTTATTTGTCTAGGGGTAATTGTTATGTTTGCTGTACTATTGGGGCTGGGAGCGCTTTATACCAGTAATAACTTATCCTTTGATAAGGTGACAGAAAAAATAGAACTGATGCAGAAAAATATTTATCATTATTATCAAACTTTGTTTGGTAATTTAATGGAATAAATAATAGGCTGAAATAGGTGCCAGCGGGCACCTATTTATATTTTTCTGGAAGTATTATACCTACTCAGGTTATAATATAAAAAATAACATCAATTGGAAAAGAGAGATGGTTGTTGAAAGATTTATCATCCCCTGCAAAGGTAAGGGAAATATTAGCGCGACATAATTTTAGCACCCGCAAGGCGCTGGGACAAAATTTTCTTATTGACGGTAACATCATCAATAAAATTGTCCAGGCGGCAGAGGTTACCGCTAACGACTTAGTGGTGGAAATTGGCACTGGCATCGGTGTGTTAACCAGTGCCTTGGCAGAAAAAGCCAGCCAAGTGGTGGCTGTGGAGATAGACCAGAAATTAAAACCGATATTAACCGAAACCCTCGGGGATTATCATAATACCGCAGTGGTTTTTGCCGATGCCATGGAAGTGGATTTTGATCAACTGGTGGCAGAAAAGAGTGCCGGCCGGTACGGCAGTAAAGCCCAAAGTTACAAACTGGTGGCCAACCTGCCCTACTACATCACCACCCCGTTAATTATGCACATGTTGACCAACAGATTTAATCTCAATCGGTTAGTTTTAATGACTCAAAAGGAAGTGGCCCAAAGGATGGTTGCCAAACCTGGTCATAAGGATTACGGCGCTTTGACGGTGGCTGTTCAGTATTACACCGAGGCGGACATCGCCTTTAAAGTGCCAAAGACAGTGTTTCATCCTAAACCAGAAGTGGATTCAGCGGTGATATGCCTCAAGGTTAGGGAAAAACCAGCGGTGAAAGTATTGAACGAAAAATTATTTTTTAATGTGATGCGGGCAGCCTTTGGTATGCGGCGAAAAACTTTGCTCAATGCTTTGACTGGGTCAACATTGAATATCGGTAAAGAACAGTGGACAAATATTTTGCATAAAATAAGTATTGATCCCAAACGTAGAGGAGAAACCCTATCGATAGAGGAATTTGCTTTAATAGCTAATGAATTAGCACCGTATAAAAATTAACTAGGAGTCGCCATATGGAGTTTACCAGCCCAACTAAAGGAACCATGACCTTTGAACAAATGATGGAAGATATAATTAAATACATTAGAGGGTTACCTCACTCCAGCTATAAAATAATTATTGGCTCTGATTCACAGGTAAAACATGATACTTGTTATATCACAGCGGTGGTGGTTCACCGCTTAGGTAAAGGGGCCAAATACTATTATCGCAAACAATTGGAACAACGGGTGCGCAGTTTAAGGCAAAAAATTTATTTTGAGACATCATTGAGTTTGGAAGTGGGCGGTTTAGTTACTGGTTATCTGGCGGAAACCGGTTATGATGATTTAGATTTGGAAATCCATATAGATGTGGGTAAAAATGGAGAAACCAAAGATTTAATTAGAGAAGTGGTGGGTATGGTTACCGGCAGTGGCTTTAGAGCAAAAATAAAACCCGACGCCTATGGGGCCTCCAGTGTCGCCGATAAACACAGTAAATAAGAACACATTGGTTTATTTAACCGGTGTGTTCTTATTTTTTACCCGTTGACATACATAGCGGCACCTTTTGGTAATTAACAACATATCATAAAAAAATTGTAATCTGTGTAAGGAGGCAATTTGATGGCGGGATTAAAAAAAGGGGATATCGTTGCCCGTAAATCCTATTCCCGAGATATATTTTTTAAAGTGGTTGATATTTTTGTTAATGATAACAATCAAGAATTTTGCATATTAAAGGGATTGGATGTCCGGCTAACGGCCAGCGCCCCGGTGAATGATTTAGAACGGGTGGATGCTAAGGAAGTGGCCAATCATTGGAAAAATGTAATGAAAAAAAATAATGAGCAAATGAAAAGGGTTTTTCAGCGCCGACTGAAAGATCGGCAGCAATGCTTTAATCGGGCATTAAATACCGGTGCTGATGGGGAAAAAAAAATTGAAGCCTTCGATGTTCCTGGCAGTGTTTTACATCTTGATGGCGATGCCGATTATTTAAATTTATGCTTGACCACCTATAATCAAATGGGTATTCCGGCCCACGGTTATCATGTGGCCGAAGATAAACAGCATCAAGTTGTAATTCAATATCTGGAAGAACATCGGCCGGATATTGTGGTGTTAACAGGCCACGACGGTTTGGTTAAGGGGGCTAAGGATCAGCGCAATGTCAACAATTACTACAATTCCGATAACTTTATTAAATCGGTAAAGGCCGCCCGCAAATATGAAAAAAATATGGACGATTTAATTATTTTTGCCGGCGCTTGTCAATCCTGTTATGAGGCCATTTTAGAGGCCGGTGCCAACTTTGCCAGTTCTCCAAAACGGGTACTGATACACGCCTTTGATCCAGTTTTTGTGGTGGAGAAAATTGCCTTTACTTCAATTTACGATCCGGTGCCATTAAAGGAAGTCATTTCAGGCACCATCACAGGTTTTGACGGCATTGGCGGACTTGATACACCGAATATACAATCCAAAAAACGATAGGTACCTTTGTAAAACTAAGCATTTGGTAATATATGGTGGTGCATGAAAGATAATTTAATTAAACTGCCAAATATAACAGCAAACGGTATTTGGAATTATTTGTTAGCATGATAATTGTTAAGGGGCAAGCCACTTAGTGCCCAAGCTTTGAACAATAACCCAAACAACCAAAATATTAAAAGTAAAAATCAGCAAATACTGATTAGTGGAGGGTTGAGTAAGGGTTATTTTTCAGACAGCTTATCACATAGATTAGTTATAACCAAGTATCTACCATGCCGCTAACACTACTTGAATAATTAAGATGGGATGGGAACTTCCCTTAGGGGTGCACTGGTGGCATGATCAAATAACCACAACTGAATAGAGATTTATGAAAGCATGATTAAACAGAGCATCAAATTAAAAATTACATAGGGTTGGGCTGGATATGAATTAGGCAAGCATTAGGGCAGCAGCCAGCTTGATTTTTGGGCTGTTGCCTTAGAAGGAGTGGTGTGTGATGTTGGCTGTTTTTAATGATATACGGGGTAAAAAGGCGCGACGGGAGCAGAGCATTGTCAAAGGAGTGGCGCGCTTAGGGCAGGACAAAAAAGTCTTTGCTGGTGAAAAGGATGTCGGTGGCAGGGCCAGTTATTTTAGCGATAATATAATGGCGGTGGCCAGGAACAAAAAAAATTATATAAAGGCTGAGCCACAGGGCGGGCGGTGGCGTGGTGGTGCCCGGTTGGGGCCGCCAGCAGGAGGACGCTCCATGGTGAGGGCTGGTCCCATAATGGCAAATAATTTGGGAGGGGGGATGGAATGGTAAATTTTTAATCGGTGTTTTTGTCGTCACTGGGTTGGTCTGGGTTGTTTAATTTAGGTAATGGATCACTTCCGGAAGTGAGTATTTTATATAAAACAGACAGTAATTGTTGTTGGTTTAATTTATCTTGACTAAAGGATTTATGAATAATCATCAGCAATCACCCCGTTAACATTACATTATGCGGGTAAAATAACAACAGACCCTGGGAGGCTTGGTTATTTGAAGGTTGCCATTTATTGCCGGGTGTCCACCGAGGATCAGGCGGAAGCTAAAACAATTGAAAACCAGGTAGAATTTGCCCAAAGGTACTGTCAGTTACACAACCTAGAGATTTATGAATTCTATCTGGACGATGGGGTAAGTGGAACCATTCCACTGCTTAAAAGGCCGGCCGGAAAGAGGATGTTTAAAGATGGAAAAGAGGGGCATTTTAAGGCCGTGTATGTTTACCGCTTAGATCGCTTGGCCAGAACGACGTTGGACATTTTAAATACCCACGATAAATTGGATAAGCTGGGAATAGCATTAAAAAGTATGACCGAGAGTTTCGATACATCAACCCCCAGTGGTAAGTTTTTTATGACTACTTTGGGCGGCATAGCGGAGATAGAAAGATCCACCATCGCAGAAAGGATGCGCTTAGGTAAGGAGCGGGCAATAAAAGAGGGGAGGTGGCCAGGGGGGCCACCTCCATATGGATATGTCATTAAGGATAAGCGGTTAACCGTTAGTCAGCAGGAAGCGGAAATCATTAAACTAATTTTTAAGCTTTATACCGAAGCCGGTATGGACACCGTGGCAATTGCAGATTATTTGACTGCCACCGGCTACGATACCCCCACCGTTAGTCGCAATAAAGATAGTAAAACAGTGAATGTTTGGTATAGTAGCAAAGTATGGGCCATTCTGCAGAACACAGTTTATCGAGGTGAATTTTGTTATGGCAAAAACCGGCCCAAAGAAAAACAGCTAAAATTCACCTGTCCCGCAATTATCGACCAAGACCAGTGGGATCAAGCGCAAAAAAAATTGAAAAGCAATTATTTTAATGCTAAACGCAACGCCAAGCATCAGTACTTGCTGCGGGGATTGATCAAGTGTGGTACTTGCGGGCGGAACTACTGTGGGGATGGTAGCCACAGTAAAGGCAGGTATCACTATTATCGGTGCACCGGTAACTCTTCCTTTCGCGGCAAACTGGTGACTAAATGTCAGTCAAGATCTGTACGGGCAGACCTGTTGGAAAAGGTTGTTTGGCAGGATATTTGGCAATATTTGACCAATAACCAAACTCTGATCAACGAACTGTTGGGACTTCTCAATGCCGATAGAGGGCGCTCAGCAACAGCTGCGGGCATTGAGGAATTGGCACTATTAAACAAACGGATCAGTGATAAAGAGCGGGAAAAGGTTAAAATACTATCCCTTTTTCGTAAATCCCTGATAAATGAAAGGGATATCGAAATCCAGTTGCGGGCAATAAATCATGATTTGGCAATTTTAAACCAACGACAGCGGACGATACAAAATAGGCAGCAGCAAGTCACAGGGCCACCGGTGGAGAGCTTTAGCATGGTAAAGCTACTGCAAGAAAAATTACTTGCTGCGGATATTGGGTTAAAGAGGGAATTGATGGCCATATTGGTAAAAGACATCATTGTTTTTAGTAATGATATGCCAGAGAAACCCCAAGTAACGATAAACTACTGTTTTCCTTTTAAATAATCAAACAGGCAGTGGGTGGCCATTGGGCCTGTCCGTTGTTTGGAATGTACTGCTGTTGTGGAAACCCGTGGTAAGCACCGCTTAGGAATTCCTAAATCTTCATATTAAGAAAGACACCCCTCCAGGGAAGTTTGCATAACATGAAATAGGATTTTCCTGGGAGGGGTTTTTTTATGGATAGATATTTTAACGTGTTGGCAAAATTTCGCAATAAAGCATTGCGACAAAAGAATGTTGTCGGTGTAGGTGTGGGCCATAAAGAAGTGGGCAATATGCGAACCAAACAGTTGTCAGTGGTGGTGTTTGTGGAAAAGAAACTGCCAGCCAGTGAATTAAAAAGGAGTCATGTGGTTCCGAGAAAAATTGATGGGGTAGATACTGACGTTATTGAGGTGGGGCGCATTAAAATGTTGGGTGTCCGCACCCAAAGGATTCGGCCCGCTATGCCTGGGTGCAGTATTGGCCATTATCGCGTCACGGCCGGCACTTTGGGGGCAGTGGTTAAGGATCGCAGCACCGGTGCCCCGCTGATTTTATCCAATAACCACATTTTAGCAAATGGCTCCAACGGCTATGACGGTCGGGCCGTTGTGGGTGATCCCATCCTGCAACCGGGCAAGTATGATGGCGGCAATGAAAATGACCGCATTGGCAGTCTGTTGAGATTTGTCCCCATCAGTCGGGGCTCCGCTGAACAACAATCCTCTTGCCCCTATGCCAGCGGCTTTTCTGCGGTGACCAACGCCATGCTGCATCTGATTAGACCTAACTATGAAATTAAGGTGTTCAAAAAATTGCAACAGAATAATATTGTGGACTGTGCGCTGGCAGCACCGGATAACCCCGAACTAATCAGCGGGGAAATATTGGATTTTGGTTTAATTCAAGGTGTCACCGAGGCTAGGCCTGGTATGCCGGTGAGAAAAAGCGGGCGCACCACCGGGGTTACGTCGGGAACAGTGACCACAGTGGGGACATCACTGAAGGTGGAAATGGATGGTAACGAAATGGTGATGTTTAACGATCAGGTTACCACCAACATGAGTTCCCAAGGTGGCGACAGCGGTTCATTGGTGTTAACGCCCGATAATCAAGTGGTGGGGCTGCTGTTTGCCGGTTCCGACAAAATCACTGTTTTTAATAAAATACAGCACGTTATGGATGCGCTGAACATTGAATTTTAGTATCTATATAAATAAGGGGCAGGTTTCCATGCCTGCCCGTATTACATTCATTATTACATGAAAAATGCTTTTTGTAGGGGCTCAATTCATTGAGCCCACCAAAACGTAACATTTGCACTATCACAAATTTTAATTTGAATACAGCTTTTGTTCGTTCTCAGCTGGTGTCTTTTGCTTGGTTTGATTTTTGTTTACCTGTTGAGATAGGGGTTGCGGTAAACCCAGCGCCTGCTGCACCGCTCACTTTAGGGATAGTTTCGCAGACCGAACTAAGCTCATCCGGCTGTCTCCGGCAGCGTACCCGGCAAATTCGCCGTCCATAGCTCAGTTGCCGGTGGCGCACGTCCTATGCGCCACCCTGCCTCCGACAACCCCTTCGCTAACTTCGGTTCGCTGCGCTACTATATGTCGTTCGCTACCTGCAGCAGGCGCCGGGTTTTGCAATTAACCTTTTATCCAAAAAGCAAAGGCAAAAGGCACCTGGAATTTGGTTATTAAAAATACACCAAGGGGCAATGGTTAGATCTTCCACTATTAATTAAATTTGTACTTTGTTATAGTATTAAGTGGACAACCCTTTTTAAGGGAAAAAAGGAAAGGAGCGAGAATTTTGACGTTACGGAACAAAGCATTGGTCTCCATTCTGGTTACCCTGTTTGTGTTTGCGATGTTGGTTCCCATGGCATCGGCCGAAGCGGCCGATAATACCACCCTGGAACAGCAAGTCGTAGACCAGATCAATCAAGCAAGAGTAGAAAAAGGGGTGGCAAAACTACAGGTGGATCCAGCGATATCCGCCGCTGCCCAAAAGCAAGCCCAAGCGTTGGCCAACAGTTATAGCGGTAGCTATGGTGAAGTCTATAAGCTGATGAACAGTGGCCAATATCAAACCGTTGGGGCAAGTGTATTGCGGTCCTCAAATGTTAGCTACTTAGTTAATTACCAACTGAGGACGGCCAACTTTGCGGGATTGAGTGACAAGTACAATTTGGCCGGGATTGGCATCGCAGACAGCAAGTATTTTGGCAAGGTTTGCGTGGAGATATTTGCCAAGGGTAAAGCCGTTGCTCAACCACAACCGCAACAACCCGAGCAACCAAAACCGAAACAACCAAAACCACAACAGCCACAACAACCTGAGCAACCAGCAGCAAATGTTACCTTGAGTGAGTTTCAACAGCAGGTGGTTGACTTAGTAAACCAAGAGCGGGCTAAAGTAGGGTTAAAGCCTTTGGTTGCCAAGGCAGATTTAACTAAGGTGGCCCAAGTAAAGGCCGAAGATATGGCTACTAACAAATATTTCAGTCATACATCCCCTACTTACGGTTCACCCTTTGATATGATGAAACAGTTTGGCATTAAGTATAGCTATGCAGGCGAAAATATCGCCATGGGTTATCGCAGTCCGGAACAAGTTATGGAAGGCTGGATGAACAGTGAAGGCCATAAGAAAAATATATTAAATCCTAACTTCACCGAGATTGGCGTAGGGTTTACATCAAATGGGTATTATTGGGTACAAGAGTTTGCAAAACGTTAATTAAAAATAAAGAGAAAAATTTATTCACAGAAGAAGGGGGCAACCCCTTCTTTTTAGTTTTTCTGGCGGATTTTCTCGGTGGGTTTTATGTTGTTTTTCGCACAAATAAAGATATAACTCATATATTAGGTAAGAGACAACATTTTTGAAAGGAGATGACCAATGACACCAGTAACGGTAAACAGTCGCGGTGATCCAGAAACCAAAACTGTTCGGGTGAAGAAGTTAATTGGCAGTAATAGAGAACGACTAATTGCCCGCTACGATATGATCTTGCCCCAGCGGCATCCCACCATAGATAAAGTAATCTGCATCAAGGATTTGATGCACAATCACTATGCAGAAACCATTGCGGGACGGGTGTTGATAAAGGGCAGTATCACCTTTGAAATAACCTATCTGGCGGCGGGAAAAAATCAGCACAATTGTTTTTGGACCAGCATAACATATTATGATTTTATAGATATTCCAGAAACAACCCCAGAAATGGTGGCCGAGATAAATGCTAGCATTGATAGCGTTACCCTGATTGGCTTTAATAAAGAAACCAGAATGCTCACCGTTGAAGTGGCCATAGATAATCAAGGGCTGGTTTATGATATTGAAGAAATAAGTTTAATCACCCATTTGCCCGCCGATTACAGTGGTGACTTTGAAGAAATAACCATCAATGACATTGTGTCTGTGGGCAAGGGTTATTTAACCGGGGTAGAGGAAATCTGTATTCCATTAAACAAGCCCCCGATAAAAAAGATAGTTAACTGTAACAGTATGCCGCTACTGCAAAAATACCAAGTTGATTTAGGATCTGTTACGGTATATGGTTGGCTTAACCTATCCCTAACCTACTTAGACCACCATGATCAAAGACGATATTTAGAAAAACTTATCCCCTTTAAAAAGATTTTAGCCACTCCCCAAGCTAACGATCAGCTATTGGCGGAGACTTTTATTATCAGCCATCAGATGGAATACAACTTGCTGTCAGATAAATGCGTGCAGTTGAAACATAACAGTGCTTTTAAGGCCTGTGTGTATGCAGCCCAAACATTGAGGGTGTTAACAGAAAGTAACGGTATGCACACTAAAAAATCAAGTTTGACCTGTGAAGCGTTAGCTGATCTGCAGCGGGTGGACATCATAATTAAAGAGAGCAGCCCCGTTAACCAGGGTCTAGCGGATGGGGAAATTAAGGATCTAAAGCTAGGTCCAATTAATTTTTTAGTCAAACAATTAGTTAATAATAAAGTGTTGATTCGAGGCTATGTGGAGTTTCTGGTGGGGTATACTGAGCCGAAGTTGGCCGGTCATAAGTATTTTTATAGGAAGGGATTTTTTAAGGCGGTGGCTGAGGTTGGCGATGTGCCGTCCGATGCCAGGGTAGAGTTAATACCCACTGTAAATTTTACCAAAGCATATTTTAACTCAGACAAGTTAACAATTAACTGCCAATTGAATATTATTGTTAAAGTTTTAAATTTAAAGCAAATGGAGATAGTTACTGAGATCAGTGGTCCCGATGCAAAGGTTGCCGAGGAGGTATCTTTTACATACGTTATGCAACCAGGGGATGAGGTTGAAACATTGGCCAACCGTTTTGGGACCACAGTGGAAGCCATATATAAATTAAACCAGCAATTAACCCCGCCCTTTGAAAATAAAAAAATACAAATACCTTGCCAAATTAAAAAGGATTCAATCTAACAAACAAACAGAACAGCAGCTCAAAGGAGGTTGTTTAGTGGAAGATAATTCTAAAAAAGGTGGATTGGAACAGACGGTGGTGGATTTGTTACAAGCCCATGCCCAGCATGGCGTAGACCAGACCAATATGTTGCTGATGTTAAGTCTGGTAAATTTAATGGGCATAGTGGATATTTTACAGCACTCCACCGCTGGTGTAGGGTCTAATGTTGCTTTACAGCGAGGTGAAATGTTGCCAGCAGCCAATGGCGTCACTGATAACCCAGATTTAATGAAAGTGGTACAACAGGCAGCGTCTGGGGAAATAGATCCATTACAGCTATTATCCTTATTAAACCAGCCCGGTGGGCAAATGCCAAACACCGCCGCTTTGATGGGCATGTTGTCGCAAATGATGCCTCCACCACCGCCCCGGCGGGATATTAAGCCACCTCCGTCCAATCAACCGCCCCGAGAAAATATTAAACCCCAGCCAGCCGCTGCGAAAGAGTATAAAAATAATCAAGAAAAGGATCAGAAAGAAAGCGAAAATACAACCACCAATAACAAGAGTTACCTTAAGTGGGATCCAAGATTGGGATAAATAAGGGAGGAATATTATGTTCAATAATCTTGGTCAAATGATGTCTCAAATGCAAAAGATTCAAGATGAAATCCAACAACTAACGGTTGAAGTGACCTCTGTCAATGGGGCAATAACTGTGGTGATGTCTGGCAGACAAGATTTGGTTTCGGTGAAGCTTGATGAAGCAATTATTCAAAATATGGACGTCACCAGTGTGGAGGATGAATTTGTACAGGTGTTAAACGAGGCCATTGCTAGGTCAAGGGCGGAAGTTAAAGAAAGGCTATCCCAAGCCACCGGCTTGAACATCAGCGGCCTAATGAACATGTTTACCTAAATGTAAAAAAGCAAATAAAAATGGGCGTGCATATGGCGCGCCCATTTTTTGTTTAACGAAAATTATGTTATGGCTAAGCATCTCTGCTCTCCTACAAACACAGGTGGCTTTTGCCTGTTTTTAAAGAGCAAAATATTAAGAAAACCGCCACCTGCTGCAATAGCGAACGACATATAGTTGAGCAGTGAACCACTAGTGAAGTAGGCCGGCGGAGGCAGGGTGGCGCATTGGACGTGCGCCACCGTTGTTTCAACAGACACAGACTTATTGCCCCCTAGTATTATCGTTTAAAACGCTGGCATGGAATTCATTCATGCCAGAACGCATCATGCGCACTGCATTATGACTGGCTTTCAGTACGTTGGTGATATAACCTAAACGATCATCAAAATCCCTATTTGTACCCAGTACCAATAAAATAAAGATTAAAAATAAAGTATAAGCATTGGGTTCTAACTGGTTTTGCTGATAACCGTCATTGGGGGGTGGGTAATACATATTTTCCCTCCTTCCTGTGATCAATGTGTTTTTATAGTTTACGTGGGGGGGTTAATATTGTTACTTTTTAAAGTCCACAACTGAACAATTTGTCAGGGCGCTACATATAGTAAGGTAGTGTGATGTAAAAATTTGGAGGGATTAAAGTGAGTGGGTTCGATATGACTAAACTAGCCGGCCAGTTAAACCAAATACAAGGGGTTCTCCAAAAAATAAGGGTGGAGGGCAACTCCAATGGCGGTGGGCTTAAAGTTGTGCTAAATGGCCAACAAGATGTATTGGCCGTGAGGATTATGCCGCCGTTACTTGCGCCGGCAAATAAATCCCGCTTAGAAACAGAGTTGTTAATGGCCTTTAACCAAGGTCTCAAAAAATCCAAAGAAAGAGCAACAAGGGAGATTAACCAGCTTGTGGGCATAGACATTAGCCAGCTAAATCAATTTTTTTAGAAACTTTATCTGCATATGTAACAAAAAGGGGTGCTGGTACGTATTTTAGCAGTAACATATTTGTATCGTACCAAGTGAAAGGAGGATAAATAATGCCCCTTGAGGTTGTAAAACAAAAATCTTGCTCGGGTTATTTTAATGTATATACAGTCTGCATTTGTTTGGCGCTGGTTATTCTGGCTGCAATTTTATTGGGTTTAGGGATAGTGGGAGTTGGAATATTTAGCTTTTTAGTGCTAATTGCCATATTACTGTTTATATTTTTCTAAATTACAACCAAAAAAGTTTTACTCAGTTTGTAACAGATTTTGGTACACTCTCATATTGTATGATTAGAACTAATCCCGGGATTTAGTTCTATGGATTAAGCATATTAAGTAAGGAGGAATTTAGAATGGCTAACGTAGTAGACGCCTTTAAGGATTTTGGAGCAAAAGATTGGAGCCCTGGTTTTCTTACTAGATGCTGCTGCTTATTACTGGCTGGATTCATCATCGGTATCGCCCTCTTCTTCTGCGGCCTACTGGATTTCAAACTGTTAGGTGTATGGCTCTTCTTAATGCTGGCAATAGCCTGCTGCTGCATGTGCTGGTGCTAAATGATTGTTAAGTGATGTGTTAGTCTAACCACTAAGGGCTGCACACTGTGTGGCCCTTACAACAACTTAATTAGTTAAGCTAATTCAATCCTTGGGAAAGGAGTGACACTGGTGGATGCTAATCAAAGAAAACTTAATGAAACGTTAGAAAAGTTGATGGATAGAATTGAATCCTATCATCGGGAAAAAGACAGTAATGTCAAACAGGCAGCGGCAGTGTTTGCCAAACTGGATACTTTAGTGCAAAGTGTATCTAGATTAGAGGCCCAGGAAAGTGCTGAGGCAAAGCTGGCCAGTAAAATAGATGAAATGACCAGACATATTGACACCATTATCAAACAACAACAAAAACAAGAAAAACAGGTGGAGTTTGAAGATACTTTGCGCCGAGTTTTGCACGGAGCTAAAATAACCGGTAAAGTCATTGAAAGTGTTGCCAGCAGTGCCGATGTGTTATTTGATAGTGTATCAAGAATGCTCAAGGACGGTTCCAATAACACACCGGGTTACAGACGGGCTGACACAACCGGTGAAAACTTTGATTTATCATCCTTTTTAAAACCACTTAATTCGTTAATTCAAGGATTTGCTTCAGTGGGTGCAAGTAGCGCCAGCAGCGGTTATAGTGCCGGCAGCAGAGAAAAAGAGGTAGAAAAAAAATCCCCTGATGCCGAACTGGAATAGCTAGAGGTGTAATCAGGTGGAGAAAATTATTGTTTTCAAGGCGCCGGTCTTTAACCGACACGGAATGGTTCCAGCACTGTCCCGCTTATTGAGTAGGTCTGGAGCAGAGCGTATACAGTCACTACCATTGATTAACGGTATCCTTTGCCATCTGCCCCAACAATTCAATGAAAAGACAATCAAAGATGCCCCCGAAGTGTTAGCGCTGGAAGATAATGTGCGTGTCAAGCTGAGACCTTTTACGCTGGAGAGAAGGTGGCCGTTTTTTGCAAATCCCTGGAAAAAAGATCAGGTTATACCCTGGGGGGTCGATAGAATTGGTGCCAACAAAGTTTGGAATTACTCCAGGGGTGAAAACGTCAGGGTGGCAGTGCTGGACAGTGGAATAGATTTAGACCACCCAGACCTGGTTAAAAACATAAAGGGTGGGATCAATATATTGAATCAAACCCCAATCCCAGAGGATGATAACGGCCATGGAACCCATGTTGCCGGAACTATAGCCGCTGAAGACAATGCCACCGGTGTGGTGGGCGTTGCGCCGGCGGTTGATATATATGCCGTAAAGATAATTGACAATAACGGCGATGGAACATTGGCCGATATTATTAAGGGCATAGATTGGTGTATTAGAAATAGAATGCAAATTGCTAATTTGAGTGTGGGCACAGATCGCCAGCTAGTCAGTTTAAAAGTTGCCGTGACAAATGCCTATCGGGCAGGTTTAATTATGGTAAGTGCCGCAGGCAACGATGGTATTAATAACTCAGTTGATTTCCCCGGTGCTTATCCAGAGGTAATTTCGGTTGGTGCGGTGGACCAACATAACCAACTGGCACCCTTTTCCAGTCGTGGTCCGGAAGTGACGGTGATAGCTCCTGGCTCGGGTATCTATTCAACATCTTTAAATGGCACTTTTTTAAGATTAAGCGGCACATCGATGGCCACCCCCCATGTTACTGGTTTAATAGCGTTGGCATTAAAAATGAATCCACGCATTACCACCAATAAATTAATTGAAATGTTTAAGCAAACCTGTGACAAGTTGCAGCTTACTAGTAGCGAACAGGGCTTTGGCTTAATTAATGCAGAAAGATTTTTACAGGCGGTGCTTAAGTAATGTGTTTGTAAATTTCTAAGTGGCTTCAACTAAGGAGAACTTAGGAATTTTTGTTTATTGGCATTTGTTTAGAATAATTCTTGCTCCAACGGAAAAAATAGCTATGTAAAAATATATTAGGAGGTGACAAATTTTGCCTCAAGAAACTTTCAAAGTAGGCGGGTTATTTAACCAAGAAGAGAAAGAAGAAATTGAGTCTTACCTAAGTCAGGTTGATGGCGTTAAAAACGTCCAAGCTAGCCTGGCAGATAAAAGTGTCACTATAGACTATGACTCTTCAGTGGTGGAGATGAATTGGTTAAAAAGAACTTTACAGTCTTTAGGACACGATACTAACGTGATCAATTAAGGCAGGCTGTCAAGCCTGCTTTCAGTTTTAGGGGGAAACTTATGGATGGTAAAATACTTGCTCTAATCGTTGCTGCTGTGTCGGGAATGGCCATGGCCTTGCAGGGCACGTTAAACTCGGCCCTAGGCAAAGTGATTGGTTTATGGGAAACCACGCTGGTGGTGCACTTTATAGGTGCTGGCATAGTGGCGGTGTTAATTTTTGGATTTAAAGGGGGCGCCAGCGATTTAGATAAGTGGTTACAGGCACCTTGGTATACATATTTGGGGGCGGTGCTCAGTATTGTGATTATTTATGCCGTTGCCCGTAGCATGCCAGTGGTCGGTGTGGCACCGGCAACAACGGCCATCATCCTAGGGCAAGTGCTTACCGCCAGTATAATTGACCATTTGGGTTTGTTTGGCGTCAGCCGCATTCCCTTTAGTTGGCATCGCATTGCCGGCACATTATTGATGGCTGGTGGAGCTTGGTTATTGCTTTTTAAAGGAAAATAAAGTGGGGCATCCCTGGCAGCAGCTGGGGGTGCCCATTTATTATCAGCCTTTAAAAACTAAATTTTCCTTGGGGTATAAAAATTTTTTGCCCCGGGTAAATTTGGTTTGGGTTTTCCAGCGAGTTGCTATTGATTAATAGTTGTACTGGCATTCCAAAACGCCGAGCTATCGTCCAGAGGGTGTCACCGGGGATAACTTGATAATAAAATCCCCGTGGTGATGCCGCTGGTGGGTCCGGTTCCGGCTGCAGTTCCGGTCCCACCAACTCTTCCATTAATGGTTCTGCCGCTGCCATTGGTTCCGCCATCAAATCCTCAGGTAAATCTTCAGTGCCTTGATCAACGTCATTGGTAATTGCCAAAGGTTGCTCCTGGGTGATAGGTTGATCATCAATGGCCTTTGGTTTCTCCGCCACCACAAAAACCGGAGTATTGATGTTGACTAAAGAAAAAATTTGTTCGATGTCCCCATTGGCCATTTTAATACAGCCAATTGCGCTGCCCAGGGCCGATGGAACATTGGTACCATGAATTCCATAATTATTTTGGGCCACCGACAGACCCAGCCAGCGGGTTCCCCAAACTCCTCCGGGATTGACAATTTTATTAACTATTTTATATTTTCCGGTGGGAGCTGCCCCTTTGCCCAAAGCAATGTTATATGTTTTAACCAGTCGGCTACCCCGATATAAGGCTAAGGTTTTACTGAAAGTGTTAACTAAAATATATTTTCCGGCCTTTATACCAACATCGTTCAATTGCATCCTCCCCCTATATATTTTGGATAAACATGGTTATATTAAGAATATATGTGCGTCATAGTAAAAAATTACTTTTTATTATGAATTCTGTTGTAATCTGTGTTTAGTGCAGGAAATTAGTTGTCCGCCAGCCAATTATTGCATGTAGACTACGGTAGGGGGGAAATAATTGAACATAAGCGTCAAAGCACATGCTAAGATAAACCTTACGCTAAAGGTAATGGGCAAAAGAGCAGATGGTTATCATGAGTTGGAAACCATTATGCAAACCATTGCCTTGCATGATGTATTAACTTTTTCCGCACACCAACACCAAATAAAGCTATCTGTGGCCGGCATGGCGCCGCTGGGTGAAGACAATTTGGTTTATCGGGCTGCTGAGTTAGTTCGAGAATACAGCGGCTGCCAAAGCGGAGTGGAAATTGAGTTGGTCAAAAATATCCCCATGGCTGCTGGTTTGGCCGGGGGATCCACTGACGCGGCGGCCACGTTATTGGGTTTAAACAAACTTTGGCATTTAAACTTGGATTTTAAGCAATTATTATATTTAGCTGAAAAATTAGGGGCCGATGTACCCTTTTGTCTGCTGGGGGGTACAGCTTTAGCTAAAGGCAAGGGAGAAAGGCTTACACCTTTGGGGACGCCTGCCCCCATGGGAGTGGTATTGGTTAAACCTCCCTTTGGGGTTTCCACTGCCGATGTTTTTCAACGGTTTTCCGGTGCCCAACTGGGTAACAGACCCGACACCCAGGCCATGATTGCTGCCTTAAACAAAGGGATGTTGGCAGATATAACTAGACATTTAGCTAATGATTTGGAGTATGTGACGTTGGAAATGTATCCGCAACTGAGGGAGATTAAAGAACAACTGACACTGGCAGGGGCCAGCGGGGTATTAATGTCAGGCAGTGGCCCCACCATATTTGCCCTCACTGGCGATAGGCAACGGGCGGAACAGGTGGCCGCCAAGTTAAAGCTACCGGAGACGCAGATTATTGTTACCACCACCGGGTGATGTATTTCCATTTAAAAAAATGCAGGAATTACAATAATAATAGCTAATTATTACCAAATAATAGTATATAGGAGGTCAATGCATGAGTAATGAACCTAGGTTGGTACCGATAAAGTTAGATAACTATAAACCTTTAAGGGAAATTGTCTTTGAGACGCTGAGGGACGCCATTATTACTGGTAAACTTCGTCCCGGCGAAAGATTAATGGAAATTCAACTGGCAGAGGAAATGGGCGTTAGCCGGACTCCAGTCAGGGAAGCTATCCGCAAGTTGGAGTTGGAAGACTTTGTGGTGATGGTACCCCGTAAAGGGGCTTATGTGGCGGGGGTGTCGTTGAAAGACATTGCCGATGTGTTTGAAGTGCGGGCGGCATTGGAAGGATTGGCCGCCAGTCTGGCTGCCGAGAGAATTACTGATGAAGAACTGGATATGATGGAGCGGTCAATTGTATCTATCAATGAAGTTTCCCAGGGTGAAAATATAGATAAAGTGGTGGAAAGTGACATTGATTTTCACGATTTATTATATCGGGCTGCCCGCAACGAAAAACTGATTAGCATTATTACCAACCTTAAGGAACAATTACAAAGGTTTAGGGCCACTTCGCTGGCCGTTACCGGTCGTACCAAAATTGCGGTGGAAGAACACAAGCAAATCGTAGAGGCATTATCGGAGCGGAACGCAGAATTGGCCAGGGAATTGGCTCAGCAACATATCGAAAATGCAGAGAATGTATTTTTGGCATCTTTAGAAGAGGCGAAGGGATCTGTTGAGGAATGATTGATGCGCTGGTTCTGGCCGGCAGTCCCAATGATGGACGGCTAAAGAGTTGCAGCACTGCTGAATATGAAGCATTAATTCCCATTGGCAACAAAGCCATGGTGGAATATGTGGTATCGGCATTGATAAAATCCCGAAATATCAATCGCATAGTTATTGTAGGCCCGAAAGAACTGGCGTCTGTTTTTAGTGGTTTACCGATTAAAATAGTTGAGTCCCAGGGCAAAATGATGGACAATTTATATTCTGGGTTAACGAACTTGTCAGATAGTGAGCGGACTTTGGTGGTCACCGCGGACATCCCCCTGGTGACTGCCAAAATACTGGATGACTTTTTGTCACTATGCGGAGACAAAAAAAGTGATCTATACTACCCGGTGGTGCCTAAAGCCACAGTTAGTGAAAAGTTTCCTTCGGTAACGCGAACCTATGTCAAATTAAAGGACGGCGTGTTTACCGGAGGCAATGTGTTTTTAGTCAACCCATCGGTGGTACCTAAGTGTCTGGAAAAGGGACAGCAATTTGTTGACCTGAGAAAAAGTCCGGTAAAACTGTGCAAAATGTTGGGGCTGGGGTTTTTAATTAAGTTTCTTAGTCGACGCTTGTCGCTAAAGGAAGTTGAACGGAAGGCCTCATTGTTATTTGGCATTAAAGGCCAGGCAGTGATTTGTCATCATCCAGAGGTGGGGCTAGATATAGATAAGCCCAGTGACCTAACGATGGCGGTGGAAAGCTTGGGTGCTAATGTCAATGTTAATTAGTAATAGCGATGTTAATAAATATAGGAATATTTTTCTAAAAAAAATGGAAAAAAGCAGGAGTTTTTACTTTAATGAAGAAAAGGAAAAATAGCACAAAACATCGGCATATAGAAGGTGGTGAATAAAGAGCATGCATGTAACAGATGTTCGCATTCGTAAGATTCTTCCCGACGGCAAAATGAAGGCCATTGTGTCCGTTACATTAAATGACATGTTTGTCATTCATAATGTTAAGGTGGTGGAAGGTCAAAACGGTCTATTTGTTGCTATGCCCAGCAGTAAAACTCCCAGCGGAGAATATCGTGACATAGCACACCCAATTAATGCTGAGGCTAGAGAGATTATTCAATCAGCAGTCCTGGATGCATATCATTCAGTGAACAATTCGCAAGCAATTTAGATATTTTTAACCTTGAGGGAGCAGATATGCTCCCTTTTGCGTTTTTTACGGATTATATTCCATAATAATGTCAAAATATAAAGGAATATGTTACAATTATGTTGAATTTATTATGGTCTTATTGAAATATTATTATTTTAAAGTAAACTAAAGGAGGATCCCGAATGCGGCTTGCAACTGTTGTTTTGGCAGCAGGTAAAGGTACACGAATGAAATCTGCTTTGCCAAAGGTTTTACACCCAGTGGGCGGTAAGCCGATGTTAGGACATGTGCTCGATGCTGTTGTTAAGGCTGGTTCGGAGAAAACAGTGGTGGTGGCAGGTTTTGGTGCCCAGCAGGTGGAGGAGTATTTAAACGGAGCGGCTGAAGTGGTATATCAACAAGAACAGCTGGGAACGGCCCATGCACTAATGCAGGCTGCGGACACATTGAAGGATTTCCCGGGACATGTGTTGGTGGTTTGTGGGGATACACCGCTAATAACAGCCGAAACCTTGGCGCAACTGGTGAAACAACATCTGGATAACCAAGCAGCGGCCACGGTGTTAACCGCTATGATGGAAGACCCCACCGGCTATGGACGGGTGATTAGAGATGACCAGGGTAGAGTTGACCGGATTGTGGAACAAAGGGATGGTTCGCCCGAAGAGTTGGCAGTTAAGGAGATCAACACTGGTTTCTACTGCTTTGCGGTGCCGGGTTTGTTTGAAACTTTGTCCCAAATTTCATCTAAAAATGCCCAAGGGGAGTACTACCTGACAGATATTATTGAAATATATAACCGTCAAAGTAAGCTGATTACCGCCAGTGTCTGTAATGACCCCGATGAAGTGATGGGTATCAATAGCCGGCGGCAGTTGGCCGTTGCGGAGAATATATTGCGGGCCCAAGTGCTGGGGCGGTTGATGGATGATGGGGTGACAATTATTGATCCCGCCACCACCTATGTGGACAGCACCGTTGCGGTGGAACCGGATACCATCCTATATCCCGGCACAATAATAGAGGGCACCACCGTCATTGGCCAAGGTTCACTGATTGGTCCCCATAGCAGAATAGTTAATACCACCATTGGGGAACACTGCCAAGTACAATACTCAGTGTTGCTGGACAGTGAAGTGGATGCCAGTTGTAACATCGGTCCCTTTGCTTATATTCGTCCCGGCACCAAAATTGGTGTAGGGGTTAAAGTCGGTGACTTTGTGGAGATTAAGAAATCAATTGTGGGCAATAACAGCAAAGTGCCACATTTATCATATATAGGCGACACCATTATTGGAAAAAATGTTAATATAGGTGCTGGTACCATTACTTGTAACTATGACGGAACCAATAAGCACCAGACCATTATTGAGGATGGAGCATTTATTGGTAGCAATGCCAATCTGGTGGCACCGGTTAAGGTTGGAGGCGGAGCCATAGTGGCGGCTGGGTCAACCATTACCCAAGACGTGCCCGGTGGTGCGTTGGCAGTGGCCAGAGAGCGGCAAGTTAACAAGCAAGATTGGGTAAATAATAAAAATAATAAATAAAGCATTTTGGGGGTATTTTTTAATGTCTTCGGGAAACAAACGACTTAAAATCTTTAGTGGCAATGCCAACCAACAATTAGCCAAGGAAATCTGCCAATACCTAGGTGTTGCCCTAGGGGATTCTAATGTGACCCGCTTTAGCGATGGCGAAATTAGGGTTAAAATAAATGAAAGCGTGCGGGGGGCAGATGTATTTATTATTCAGCCCACCAGCAGCCCGGTAAATGAGCACCTGATGGAGCTGTTGGTGATGATAGATGCCATTAGACGGGCTTCGGCCAGACGGATAACCGCGGTAATTCCATACTATGGTTATGCCCGGCAGGACCGAAAGGCCAGGGCCAGAGACCCCATCACAGCAAAATTAACTGCCAATTTGTTACATGCGGCCGGTGCTAGACGGGTAATCACCATGGACTTGCATGCTGGACAAATCCAAGGTTTTTTTGACATTCCAGTGGATCATTTGCCCGGGGTGCCCATTTTAGCGGAGTATTTTATGCAAAACCAAATCGAAGATCTGGTGGTGGTTTCTCCGGATATTGGTGGGGTTACCAGAGCGCGGGATTTGGCCGAGCGTCTAGGGGTGCCATTGGCAATTATTGACAAGCGCCGTCCAGAGCCTAACGTTGCTGAGGTAACCAATGTGATTGGTAAGATTAAAGATAAGCGGGTCATTATGATTGACGATATCATCGACACTGCCGGTACCATTACCAAGGGGGCCACTGCTTTGCTGGAGCGGGGCGCCAAAGAGATCTATGCCTGCTGTACCCATGCAGTGCTATCGGGACCGGCTGTGGAACGCTTGCAAAACTCGGTCATCAAAGAACTGGTGGTTACCAATACCATCCCCCTTACCGAAGAAAAGATGTTTGATCGGGTAAAAGTGCTTTCGGTGGCGCCAATATTGGGAGAAGCAATTATCAGAATTCATGAGGATTTATCGGTAAGTAAACTTTTTGATCATATGTAAGTTAGCAAACAAAGCCAGTAACTGCGGTTACTGGCTTTGTTGTTATTGACGAGGGGCGTCATCTTTGTCCTCTGGCCCAGTGTCTTCCTTGGTGGCATTTTTGTTTTCTGGGGCAACGTCGTCAACTGGTTGTTCATTATTTAGCTGATCAATTGGGGCTTCTGCTGCAACGCTTTTTTGCTGTTCACCATTGTCCTCTGGCAGAACTTTGTTGGGGGTACATTCACCACATTGACAAGGGCTGTCTTTATCTTTATTTTTATCCTTTTCGTTCTTTAAGTTAATCAGTTTTTTGTTAATGGTGCTGGTCAATTCTTTGGTTTTAGATATGGTACTTTCCCAAAGATTGTCACCGGTACATTTAAGGGATTTTACCGTTTCTTTGAATCCACCATTAATTTTTACCAGGTTATCCGGCGCATCATTACTGGTGACAATTAATTCTTTGCCAATGGTACGCACCAATGCCATATCTAAAAAGGCCCGCCCGCTCATTAAACTATTGATAAAGCTGCCCGATACCTCTAAACCGGCAATGTCACCGGTGAAAATATCCACATAATATTCCTCCACCATGCCGATTACCTTGCCGTTCTCGGTCACCACCTTTTCGTTTAACAGTTGGTATTTATCCTTAGTCAATTGAAGTATTTCCGGCAGGCTGGCTCCCTTTTGGATATTGGCGCTTTGCTCAATGGTGATGGCATCATCGCCGACACTGCAGACCTTGCCATAGGGGATAAATTTTTGGTCTTTGAACCAACCCTTTTGCTCAATTAATAATGCGGCAACAGATTTGCTGTGGGGGTCCACAACCAATTCTTTAATTTTGCCAATTTGTTGTCCTTCGGACAAGCTGATTACCGGCATGCCAATAAATTTTTTACTCTTAATCATTATAATAACCCTCCTGAATTCATGGGTTTGTTATCTACTTCATGTTATGCTTGAGAAAAGTTTGATATGACCATTTTCCGGCAATAATATAAATATCTTGAAGTTTTGTTAGGAGGGTTATTGATGACCGAAATTAATTTGGAAGTAGATAATCGGCCGGAGAAGGGTAAACATGCCCGCAATATATTAGCCAAGGAAGGCAAAATTCCGGGCGTGGTTTATGGCAAAGAATTGGGTAATATGTCTATCGCCGTTGATTTAAGTGACATTAAAAAAATTGTCCGGGACTTTGGCACCAGCAAAATCATTGACTTGAGAGTTAAGGGCAGCAAGGGTGGTGATAACCAAACAGTGATGGTAAAAGACATTCAATATGACCCGGTAAGGCGAGAGCTGATCCATGTAGATTTTCAAAAGATAGACATGGCGCACAAAGTTAAAACCAACGTGCGGGTGAAACTGGTGGGTAAACCCGTTGGTGCTAACCGCGGGGGCGCTTTGCAGCAGCAAATGAGGACGGTGGAAGTTGAGTGCCTGCCGGCAGCCATTCCGGAAAGTATTACCGTGGATGTTTCTGCGCTGGAACTGGGAGAGAGTTTACATGTGTTTGATTTATCACTGCCCGAAGGGGTGAAAGTCACCAGCGATCCCGATGCTTTGCTGGCAGTGGTGGCAATCCCCAGAGCATCGGTAACTGAACCGGAGGTAACACCGGCGGAGGTTAAAGAGGCAACGGTGGATAAAGAAACCGTCAAAAAAGAAGCTGCCGATGGAGCAGAACCCATAGAAAGCTAACCCAGCTTACCCCGTTGTTGTATTTGTAGGTCAAAAGGGTTAAAATTGACAGGAAAGCGGCAACAACGGAGGTAACGCAAGATGAAAATGATTGTGGGGTTGGGAAACCCTGGACCTGAATATGCTAAAACTCGCCATAACGTCGGCTTTATGTTGGTGGATAAGCTGGCGGAAAGCTTAAAGGTAACGGTAAACAAGAGTAAAAACAAAGCACTGATTGGCGAAACCCAAATGGGTCAAGAAAAGATATTATTGGTTAAACCGCAGACCTATATGAACCTCAGCGGAGAAGCGGTGGGGGCGCTAGCCCGGTGGTATAAACTAACTGCCACCGACATTATAGTCATCTATGATGATATGGATTTACCCTTAGGTAAATTGCGGATTAGGCCAGCGGGCGGTTCCGGCGGGCACAATGGCATGAAATCAATTATTGCTGCCTTGGGAACCGAAGCATTCCCCCGCATGCGCATCGGCATCGGCAAAAACCAGGCCAATTCCATTAACCATGTATTGGGAAAGTTTAATGCCGAAGAAATGGCCACCATCGATGCCACCATTGAGCAGACGATGCAAGCAGTGCAAACTTGGGTGCGGCAGGATATTAATGCATCCATGAATAAATATAATCGTTAGTTTTAGGGGGCGTATGGCTTGCAGGCCCTGGCAGCACTGGCTGGTTTAGTGGCAGCGGTGGTATCGTGGTTAATTAACGGCAAATTAATCGCTGCCTTTGGCAAAGAGAAAACGGTGATATTTACTGGACCGGCCGTTGAGGAGTTGTTAAAAACGGGATTTGCCTTGGCGCTGGCGTCACCGGTAATTATCAGCCACATCGCCTTTGGTGTGGCAGAAGCAATTTGGGAGCTGTACGCCTATAAAAGAGGTGTGGTGGCGGGATTTTTCGCTGTGCTAACCCATGCCCTTTACGGCGTGGTGACAGTGCTGGCCATTGAAAGGGTGGGGGCCTATGCTGCCCCGCTACTGGCGTATATTGTGCATATGTTCTGGAATTATGGGGTAATTTATTACCAAAAATTAGTTGGCCAAAATTGATTTGTTCCGGCCAACCAACTTGACGGTGGCGCAATAACTGGTCTATAATTAACCTATTATACAGGTGAAATATAAGTTGCCAAGAAGGAGTAAAGGGCTTTAGCCATTGGCTAAAGCTCTTTTTGTGATGGGTATAATGAGCAAAATGGAGTTACAAGGGTTATTACAACCATTAAATGAGACAACTGAATTTGCATCGATAACCAACGGTTTAACCAGGGGCTTTAACCAGCAAATGGTCTTTGGACTGGCTGGTTCCCAGCGGGCATTGGTGATGGCCGGCCTAATTGCCATGGTGTCAGGACCGGTGCTGATTGTCACAGCGGGTGAAGGTGAGGCAACGGCTTTAGCCGATGATTTGAGCGGTCTGCATTTAGGTAGGGAAGTGATGGTTTTTCCTGTCTGGCAGTCGATGCCGTTAGAAGTTTTTTCCCACAGCAATGATCTAGTGGTTCAGCGGTTAAAGGTATTGGAGGCATTGACCGCCGGTGAATCGCCAGTGGTTATCGCTCCCATCGAGGCGCTGATCAGACGATTGGTGCCCGTTGACATATTTAAGGCTGCCCGACGCAATATTCAAGTGGGCCAGCAATTGGACCTGGAAGACTTGCAAAGTTTTTTAGTTAGACATGGTTACGAAAGATTTGATCTCATTGAAGGTGCGGGCCAATTTTCCATTCGGGGTGGAATTATAGATATTTATCCCATGACCGCCCCAAACCCGGTGCGGATAGAATTATGGGATGATGAAGTGGATTCCATCAGGACCTTTGACCCGGTTTCGCAGCGATCGGTGGAGAACATTAAAGAAATTGACATTAAGCCAGCCCGGGAAATAGTGATTGGTGAAGCTGATTGGTCTGCTGGCAGAGAACGTCTTAGCGAAGAGTATAAAAATCACAGCAAGAAACTATATAAAACGGCCAGCGTTGATGCGCAACACCAGTTGACGGGGCAGGTGGAAACCTGGCTCACTAAGTTGGAAAAACCTGTTTACTATGAAGGATTAGAACAATTGCTACCATTTTTTTACCCTCGGACAGTAAACCTACTGGATTACCTTTTGCCGGGGGTACCCGTGTTGGTGGACGACCCATTGCGTATAAAAGAAATGGTGGACAATATTCAAAAGGAGCGCGCAGCAACCCACGCAGATTTATTGGCAAAGGGCAAAGTGTTGCCATCGCAATATGAAATCTATTTAGACTGGCGGCAAACGTTGTCTAAAATGGAAGGGCGCCAAGGCATATATTTTTCATTCCTGCCCCGCAATCCGCAATTTCTTAAGCCCCACAACGTGGTTAATTTTAACGCCAAACCAATGCACTCGTTTTTGGGTAATACCGAAGTGCTGGTGGATGAAATTAGGCAATGGAAAAGGAAAAATCACGCTGTGGTGTTGATGGTGGGCAATGGTCAAAGGGCCAGGAACCTATTGGAGACATTAAAGGAATATAAAGTGGATGCCTTTTACATGTCCAATTTGACCAAAGAAGTGGCGCCGGGAAATGTGGTGATTACCGAAGGTTCTTTGTCGGCGGGATTTGAAATATTGGCCGCCCGTTTAGTGGTTATTACCGAAAAGGAAATATTTGGCCAGCGCAAAAAGGTTAAAACTAATCAGACCCGTTCCGAGCGACGCATGGCCACCAAAGACGATTTAAATGTGGACGACTATGTGGTCCATGTTAATCACGGTATTGGCCGCTACTTAGGGATAACCACTTTAGATATTGGCGATATCCAACGGGATTACTTAATTATCAAGTACAGTGGTGATGATAAGGTCTATGTGCCCACCGACCAAGTGGGAATGTTGCAGCGTTATATGGGTAACGAAGGGGTGGTGCCCAAACTTTCTAAGCTTGGCGGTAACGAGTGGAACCGAGCCAAAAACAGGGTTAGAAATGCAGTAAAAGAAATTGCCCAAGATTTAATCAAACTTTATGCCCAGCGCGAAACACTAAAGGGTCATGCCTATGGACCGGATACCGTGTGGCAAAAAGAGTTTGAAATGTCCTTCCCCTATGAAGAAACGCCGGATCAACTGCGCTCAATTGAAGAAGTAAAACGGGATTTAGAACGCCCGCGACCGATGGATCGATTGCTCTGCGGCGATGTGGGTTATGGCAAAACAGAGGTGGCTTTAAGGGCGGCCTTTAAAGTGGTCAATGAAGGCAAACAGGTGGCGGTGTTGGTGCCAACCACCATTTTGGCTCAACAACATTACAACACCTTTAGAGAAAGATTTGCCCAATATCCTATCAATATTGAAATGTTGTCCAGATTTCGCACCCCTAAGGAGCAACGTCAGATAATAAAGGGTTTAGAAAGTGGCACGGTGGATATAGTGATTGGCACCCATCGATTGGTGTCCAATGATGTCAAGTTTAAAGATCTGGGACTGCTGGTGGTGGATGAAGAACAGCGCTTTGGGGTAACCCATAAAGAAAGGTTGAAACAATTGCGCACCACGGTGGATGTGCTGACCCTTACCGCCACACCAATACCGCGGACACTCCACATGTCATTGGTGGGGGTTAGGGATACCAGTCTGTTGGAAACGCCACCGGAGGATCGTTTTCCCATTCAAACCTATGTGTTGGAGGAAGACCCGGTGATGATTAGAGAGGCCATCAGGCGGGAAATCAGTCGGGGGGGCCAGGTGTTTTATGTCCACAACCGCATAGCGGAGTTGGATGACTTGGCCAATTGGATTGCTGCCTTGGTGCCGGAGGCAAAACTGGTGGTGGCCCATGGGCAGATGAAGGAAGATGAACTGGAAAAAACAATGCTGGAGTTTATGGATGGGGCCTATGATGTTTTGATTTGCACCACCATAATTGAAACTGGCTTAGATATCTCCAATGCCAATACACTAATCATTAAAGATGCAGATAAATTTGGCCTGGCCCAATTATACCAACTGCGGGGGAGGGTAGGAAGAACCAACCGTTTGGCCTATGCCTACTTTACTTTTCGGCGTGATAAAGTATTAACGGAAGAGGCAGAAAAAAGGTTACATGCCATCCGGGAATTTACCGAACTGGGTTCCGGTTATAAAATAGCGCTGCGGGACTTAGAAATTAGAGGGGCCGGTAATATTTTAGGGGCCGAGCAGCATGGGCACATAGCAGAAGTGGGTTTTGATTTATACTGCAAAATGTTGGAAGAGGAGATTAGAGCAGCTAAAGGAGAAACCAAAGAAGCTAGCATAGAAACCATGGTGGAATTGCCTGTTGATGCCTATATACCGGATAAATACATCAGTGATTCCAGTCAAAAGGTGGAGTTGTACAGGCGCATAGCCGCTGTTAAGGATTTGGAACAAATTGCAGATTTAGAAGAGGAATTGATAGACCGTTATGGCGATTTGCCTAGCCCGGTGGAACGATTGCTAATGGTGGCAAGAATTAAAGTGCTGGGCAGTGATTTAAGGCTAAAAAGCATTAACAGACAGAGGGGCATGTTTAACTTTGTATTTGATGCCCAACCCCCTTTGGATGCGGCACAACTGGTGGCTTTGGGAGAAACCTATAGAAACCGGATTAAGTTTAATAATACCGAAGATGGTTTTGAAATTAAGTATAAGGCCAGAGAAGTTTCGCAACTAGACATCAGATTATTGCAAGATCTGTATAAACTATTGGAAAAATTGCGTTAGAACAATTAAAATTTAATGTTAAATGAGGAAGGAGATTTTAAAATATGCCCAAAAAAATTTTTGCAGCACTGATGGGACTACTGCTGCTGATGGCAGTGGTTGCTGGCTGCGGACAAAGGGATGTTGCGGCCACTGTTAACGGTGAGGAAATTTCTTTAGAGAAATACAACAAGCGGGTGGCGGATGTTAAAAAGAACTTTGAACAACAGGGAATTGATCTTTCGTCAGAGCAAGGTAAAGAGATGGAGCAAACCATTAAAGCACGGGTATTGGATAGCATGATCGAAGAGGTTTTAATTTTACAACAGGCCGAAGAAAAGGGTGTTATGCCAGAGAATAAAGAGATCGATGATCAACTGCAACAAATAAAAGACACCTATCAAACCGACGAAGAATATCAGAAGGCATTGAAAGAATTAAATACCACAGAAGAAGAACTGCGGGAAGTTATCACCATAAACTTGGCGGGCAATAATCTTTACCAAAAAGTTACCGCAGATGTAAAAGAGATTAATATTGAGCAAGCCAGGGAATACTACCAGCAAAATAAGGAACAGTTTAGTGAACCTGAACAATTAAATGTACGTCATATCCTGTTTTTTGTCAATGAAGGTGATAATCCAAGTATACCGGTAAAAAGAAGTGGCGCTGACGCTAAAAAACTAGCAGAACAAGTGATAGCTGATCTTAACCAAGGGGCAGATTTTGCTGAATTGGCTAAGGAAAAATCGGAAGATACTGGTTCTAAAGGGGAAGGGGGGACTTATATATTTGCACCAGAGGCAGGATTAACTGATCCAGATTTTACAAAGGCCGCAGAGGCCCTGGCGGTGGGACAATACACAAAGGAACCAGTTAAAAGCCAATTTGGGTATCATGTAATTAAGCTAGAACAACAGATTCCAGCAAAACAAAGTGCCTTTGAAGAAGTTAAAGAAAGTATTGTGCTAGAACAGACCCAAAAGGCCAAGGATGAGCGCTTTATGGAATTTATTAATGGGGTTAAGGAAAAGGCTAAGATAGAGAAAAAAGTTGAAGTATCCCAGGATGATTCGGCAAAAAAATAGACAAACCCCTAAAAGCCGAAATTAATTTTTCTTCTTTTGGTAAAATATGAATAATTGCTAACCTCCTGCTATATACTATCACAGAAAGTTATTTCGCGTAATCATGCAGACTAAAGGAGGGAAGGAAATCCATGAAAGCAACGGGTATTGTACGTCGGATAGATGATTTGGGAAGAGTTGTAATACCAAAAGAGATTCGTAGAACATTGCGTATAAGAGAAGGCGATCCACTGGAGATTTTTGTTGATAGAGAAGGCGAGGTTATACTTAAGAAATATTCCCCCATCGGCGAATTGGGTGATTTTGCTAAGGAATATGCGGATTCATTGCACGAGGCGCTGGGGCATATTTCTTGCATTGCAGACAGGGACACCATTATAGCAGTTTCCGGTGCACCAAAGAAAGAATTATTAAATAAGCCCATAGGACCGGTTGTGGAAAAAGTCATGGAAGAGCGCAAAGTGATTATTATTAATAATCCAGCAGAAGACCCCAACTGCAAGGATGGTTCGATTATTGCGGATAGTGAATGCAAATATACCAGTGAAGTCATTGCTCCCATAATTTCCGAAGGGGACCCAATCGGAGCGGTGATTTTGGCATCTAAAGAAAGTGACATTAAAATGGGTGAACTGGAATTAAAATTGGCTGAAACCGCGGCAGGTTTTTTGGCAAAACAAATGGAACAGTAATAAGGAGGCCAGAGGGCCTCCTTGATTTTATATATACTGGGACAAGCCACTGTTGCGAAGTGGTAAGCGAGGTGAAATTGTGGCTAATTACGAGAACTGTCGTTATCCGTTGGACCCCTTGGTGGATGTGATGGCAAAACTTAGGGCAGATGATGGTTGCCCTTGGGACAAGGAGCAAACCCACGATACGTTAAGACAGTATTTGGTCGAAGAAACCTATGAGGTAATGGAGGCCCTAGACACAAAAGATAAGTATAAAATTTGTGATGAATTGGGAGACTTACTGTTACAAATAGTATTTCATGCCCAAATAGCTGCTGAAGAGCAACGATTTACCATTAACGATGTCATTAATGCCATTACCCAAAAAATGATCCGGCGCCATCCCCATGTTTTTGGTGATACTAAGGTGCAAAATAGCGATGAAGTATTGGTGAATTGGGACAAAATAAAGTCAATGGAGCGGGGCCACCAGCAGGGGCAGAAGTCTTTACTGGCCAACATACCAAAGGGATTGCCTGCGTTAAATCGGGCTACAAAACTGCAGGCTAGAGCTGCCAGGGTGGGTTTTGACTGGCCGGATTACCAAGGGGCGTTAGAGAAGGTGGTTGAAGAGACCAATGAGCTGCGTGGGGCTATTCAGGGTGGCAATTACAATGAAATTTATGACGAGTTAGGAGATTTACTATTTGCGGTGGTTAACGTGGGACGATTGCTGGATATAGATGCGGAGGGGGCGTTGACTAAAACCAACAATAAATTTACCAACCGCTTTCAGTACATAGAAAACCAAGCCGGTGCCCAGCTATCTGAAATGTCTTTGGCAGAAATGGATAGGCTTTGGGATGAGGCAAAATGTTTGGAAATTAAAAAAGATGGTAAAAATAATAAATAAAATGCGGAAAAATTTGCAAACAAGCAGGAAAATTACTGGTTTTATCGAATTTAACAGAGAAGTTTTTAGAAAACAGAGGAGGTATTCGGGTGAATAAAGCAGAGTTAATTACCAGCGTTTCAGAAAAGTCAGAGTTAACTAAGAAAGATGCGGAAAAGGCAGTAAATGCTTTGTTGGAGACAGTTAGTGAAGCGCTGGCTGCTGGGGATAAAATTCAGCTGGTTGGATTTGGCACTTTCGAAACAAGAGAGCGCTCTGCCCGTAAAGGTCGCAATCCCCAAACTGGTGCAGAAATTGAAATTGCTGCCACCAAAGTTCCCGTTTTCAAAGCCGGTAAGGCACTGAAAGATGCAGTAGCTAAAAAATAAGAAATAATCAGACCTTAGGGTCTGATTATTTTTTATATAATTGGATTGGGGTTGTTAACATGAGGTTAGATAAATTTATTAAAGTTTCTCGGATTATAAAAAGAAGGACGGTGGCCAAAGAAGTATGTGACAGTGGCAAGGTTTTATTGAACCAACGGGTGGCCAAGGCTGGCAGTGAAGTTAAACCGGGGGATGTTTTGGAAATCCAATTTGGCAATAAAACTTTAAAAGTAAAAATTCTAGAGGTAAAAGAAAATGCCCCGGCCAAGGAGGCAGCATCGCTATACCAGGTGTTAGAAGAGACCTTTCACCCGCAACAACCGCTTTTTTAGTGATTAATTTTGGTTAGGTGTTATATTAAGTTACCCCACTGCGAAAAATAATGAAAAATAGTGGGGTGGTATAATGAAAAAAACACTAAAGTTACTTTTGCCAGTGGTTATCGCCTTGGCGGTGCTAACTGCCTGTGGAGGCAACGAAGAGAAGAAACCTGAGCAGCAAGAATTTAAAGGGGAGCCAACCATAAGTTTGTTCATCAATGACACCGGTGAAAAGAAGCAAATTAAATTGGAAGAATATTTGGTTGGGGTGGTGGCGGCAGAAATGGAACCCACTTGGCCAGAAAATGCTTTGGCGGCACAGGCCATATTGGCGCGAACATTTACCATGGAAAACATCGCCAGTGGACGGGTAAAAAAGCTACATGGCGCCGATGCCTCCACCAGTGTGGAAGAGTTTCAAGCCTATGACCCGTCCCGTATTAACGATAACGTGAGAAAGGCCGTTGAAAGTACCCGGGGGCAAGTGATTAAATACAACGGTGATTATGTTAAGGGCTGGTTTGCAGCCTGCTGCGGTGGGGTAACGGCCAATGCCGTCGAGGGGTTAGACTGGCGAAAAACCCAAACCCCATATATTAAAGCGGGCCTGCAGGACGGTTGTTTAGAAGTTACCACACCTGAAAACAAAAAGTGGGTGGCCACCATTCCTTTAGATCAAGTGAGGGCCGCAGTGCAAAAAACTGTGGGCCAAGATCCAGGAAACATCACAACTGTAGAAGTTGCCCAATGGGGTCCTTCCGGTAGAGCCCAACAAATTAAAGTGGGCAATGTGCAGCTGAGCGGCCCTGGATTTAGATTGGCGGTGGGCAGTGAGGTAATGCGTTCCACACTGATCAAGGATATCAGGGTGGAAGGTAACAACTTGGTGATCACCGGCCAAGGCTTTGGTCATGGAGTGGGCATGTGTCAATGGGGAGCTAACAAAATGGCCACCGAAGGCAAGTCACCGGAGGAAATCGTTAAATTTTATTATCAAGATGTGACCATTGATAAATTGTGGCAATAAAGTTCAAAACAAAGGGATGCGCAAGCATTCCTTTTTTCTTTAGCAGTCAAACTAGTTATTAGAAGGTGTGTTAAACGCTTAAAAGTTAATTAAAAAAGTTGGCGATTTTGCAATAGTGAGCGACATATGGATGAGCAGTGCCAAACTAAGCGGAGCCAGCAGACTGAGCGCTAAGTTTGCGCCTGCGAAGGAATCGGAGCGAACGGTGCAAAATCACCAGCTTTTTTATACTAACAGTTGGTCAGAGCTGGCTTGCATAATTTCTTATTTACTTTGAAATGCCGGTGGCTTTTGCCGTGGTTTGATGTTTGTTTATCTGTTGAGATTGATGTTACTTTTAAAAACCCGTCACCTGTTGCACCGCTCACTTTTGGAATAGTTTCGCAGACCGAACTAAAGCTCATCCGGCTGTCTCTGGCAGGGTCCCTAGCAAATTCGCCGTCCTTGGCTCAGTTGCCGGTGGCGCACGTCCTGTGCGCCACCCTGCCTCCGACAGCCTTCTTCGCTAAGTTCGGTTCGCTGCTCAACTATATGTCGTTCGCTACTGCAGCAGGAGCCGGGTTTTTTAATCAACCTTTATTTTGAAAGCAGGGGCAGTAGCCACCTGTGTTGTTTGTATTTCAGAGTTTTACCTTGGAACAGTCAAGATCAAATTGATTACTTGTCATAAATAAACACCAATGGAATAAATATTAAAAATGAATAATGATTGGAGGGTGTCAAGTGGAAGAACGGGGTAAACATAGATTGGAAATGATAGATCGAAAGCAGTTGTCCCTTAAAGGGGTTCAGCACGTGGGCACCTTTGATGAAAATGAAATTACTCTGGATACCAACATGGGTTTTGTCTCATTAAAGGGAGAAGGGATGCATATTACACAGTTGAACCTAGACGATGGAGATTTAACAATAGAAGGCTATATCAATAGCATCGAGTATATCGAAGGCAAAACCGCCAAGGGTGGGAAAGGCAAAGGAATATTGAACCGATTGTTGAAATAGGCCGCTGAAAGGGGTGCCGTTCACTGATACCATTAGAGGACCAACTGTTTGCATTTATTATGACTATCATTATTGGGGTGTTGGCGGGTTTGCTTTTTGACCTATACCGCGTAATAGCCCAATTGTTTAATTTAAAAAAATGGGGACTAATGATCGGGGACATTCTCTACTGGCTAATATTAACGCCAGTGGTGTTTATAATTTTATTATGGGGCAACGGTGGTGAGGTGAGGTTTTACGTTGTCATTGGCCTAGCCATTGGGGCGATACTATACTTACAACTGCTCAGTCAGCCAATAACACCGCTAATCAAAGGATTTTTCAATATAGTTAAACAAAGCATTAATCTGGCGGTTAAGCTGTTTAAACTTATTTGGAAAGCCCTTTGTCTGCCCTTTAAAGTGGTATTTGTGGTGGTGACAGCACCGGTGGGGTTTGTTTTTAAATTATTAAAAAAACTGGGGGTGGGCATAAATAAGCCGGTCAATAGATTAATCGGTAAGTTAAGGTTGTGGATAAAACCCAAACAAGAATAAACAAAACTCTGCGTTGGCGGCAGAGTTTTGCTGTTTGCAAATAAAATATTTAAAACCGGCAGGATTTTCTTACAAAATGTAGTAATCATGTAATTACATTGTAATTAATTTGTAAACAGATTGTGGATAAACTAGTGGATAAGCAGTGGATAAATTGTAGATAATGTGATACTGCTATCACCAGAGGTGGCTAGAATTGCAACTGGAAATTAGGGGAGCGGAAAAATTAAGTTTCCGTGAACGGCAAGTGGTAACCCTAAAGGAAATGGGTTATAGTAATGAAAAAATTGCTAACAAATTAAATCTTTCAGCCAGTACGGTGGCCACCTTGTTTGCCCGCGCTAAAAATAAAGGTTACCAAGTGGTAATTGTAATACCAGGTGATACCATGGGATTGTTTACACCTGATGATGGGGAGGAGTAGCATTTGATTTCATCAACCAACGGCCGAGGCAAGACGATTCCCTTTAGAAAAAAAACTGAGGTAAAAATTAAAAAACAACCGGGGAAAGCTAAATTAAAGTTTAAATTTCCCTTTATAGTAATGACATTGGTGGTAATTTATATGGCGGTATCCCTTGCTGGCGAAATGCAAAAACTAAATGTGATGCGCCAAAATGTACAAGCCATCGAGCAGCAAGTGGAGCAACTGCAAAATAAAAATGCTGAGTTACACAAAACCTTAGAGCTGATGCAATCAAAGGATTATGTGGAACGGGTGGCCCGGGAAAACCTGGGGCTGGTTAAACCCGGCGAGAGTTTAATTGTGCCGGTGGAACAACCAGAACAGCCCTCCGCCAATACCAATATAATTGATCCAACAATAAAGGATTAAAAAGCGCCAATGGGCGCTTTTTTTGACATGGGAGTGAGCGATGATGAAGGTTGCCGCAATAGATGTGGGCACTAATTCCACCAGACTATTAATTGCCGAGGTCAGTCGAGACTTTAAATTAAGGGTTATTCATAGCGATTTAGTCACCACGCGGCTCGGAGAGGGCATCAGTGCCGGTTGTCTGATGGAGACTGCCATGGTGAGAACGGTGGCAGCCATTAAAACATTTTTTCAATATGCCCAGAAAATGCAGGTGGAACGGGTAATCATTGCTGCCACCAGTGCGGTAAGGGATGCGGTAAACCGCGATGTATTTAGCGATATGGTGTACCAGAAAACCGGCATTAAACCGTTAGTGCTGTCTGGGGAGCAGGAAGCGGCCATTGGTTATCGCGGGGTGCAAGGGGGCATGGTTGGTGCTGCCGATGGCTTGGTTGTTTTGGATGTGGGCGGTGGCAGCACAGAAATATGCTGGCAGCAAAATGAAACTGTGTATTTTGCCAGTGTTAACGTTGGGGCGGTGCGCATGACCGAAGGGGGTCACAGTGATGAAGAAATAACTGGTTTGCTGCGCCCGCTGCTAAAACAGATTGACCTAAAGCAAGTTGACAATTTGGTTGCCGTTGGGGGCACAGCCACCACACTGGCAGCAATAATCCAACAATTGGCAGTCTATGACCCCCGAAAGGTACATGGTTTTATAATTACCCAGCAGCAGATTGAACGGGTGTTACAGCGGCTAAGTTCATTGTCCATTGATGAACGAAAAAACATTCCCGGCTTACAACCCCAAAGGGCTGACATCATTGTGGCTGGGGTAAGAATTATCAAACAAATGTTGGATCTTTTGCAGGTAAATAAATTTATCGTTAGCGAAGCAGATATACTATGGGGTTTGGTCATCAATGCTGCAGCTAATGTCGATAAAAAACCCAACACAACCTACTAATAATGACATATATTTCCAGTCGGCTGTACTATAATTAACTTAGTGTTACATTGTAGTACAGAGGAGTGGACGTATGTATAACGATATCGATGTTTATCCCTACCGCCGTAACAGTGAAGGTTCAAAGGAAGCGGGGCATAAGGGTGGTTTGGGTTATGATAAAAATAAAAAAGGCATCAAATCATTCTTTAAAAAATGGTCTACACTGGGACGAGCTTTCACTGGGCGGTGGCTACTATTGTATCTTACCGCCTTTTTTCTTGGCAGAGCAGTACTGATGGGGGAATTGATGCCCTTTGGTGTAGCCTTTGTGGCAGCCTTTATAAGGGTGGCCGGAAGCGATAACCTTGGGCCGTTAATATGTACCTGCTTGGGACTGGCTACAGTGATCAATGGACCGCCACTGGCCAGCGGCATTTTAGCCATTATCGCCACTTACCTATTGCTCAGGTTTGGGCCGGATATGGAAAGCCGCCAGTGGTATGTCATTCCGGGAGTGGTTTTAATTACCGAGCTGATTGTCAAGTGTTCCTTTGTGGCCTATGGTGGTGGTTTGCTATACGGCTATATCAGCGTGCTGTTTGAAGCGGTATTTGCTTGCATTTTGACCATTGCCTTCCTCCACGCCTTACCGCCGCTGTGGCGAAGTACCGTCCCCGGCAGGATTAGTGGTGAAGCAGTGTTTTGCATGTTGCTGTTGTTTGGGGGAGTAATAGCCGGCACTGGCGAAATGGGGATAGGTAATGTTAGCCTGCGGGGGATAATCAGCAACTACGTTATTTTACTGGCGGCGTTAGTTGGTGGGGTTGGCCTGGGGGCAGCGGCCGGTGCGGTGGTGGGAGTGATTCCCGGACTATCCTATGTGGTGGCGCCGGTAATCATTGGGGCCTATTCCTTTGCCGGCTTAATAGCGGGTATGTTAAGAAGTTTTGGGCGCATTGGCGTATCAATGGGCTTTATGCTAGGTAATATTTTACTTTCCATTTACATCACTAATTATGGTTCAATGGTGGAGGTGCTGCTGGAGACCGGGCTGGCCACATTAATGTTTTGTTTGATGCCCCACAGGTGGATTGAAACCGTTACCAAGATTTTGCCAACCCACCAGGGAATTAAAATGCATCGTCTACCGTTAGCCCAAACAAGAATTAAGGAAATCACCGCTGACCGGATACGGGATTGGTCCGGTGTTTTTGATGAGCTGGCCAATAGCTTTCAACAAGTGTCCACCACGGTGGAGCAATCCCAGGAAGAACAGGGGCTGGAAAAATTATTTATCGAAGTGGGGCAAAAGGTTTGCGACGGATGTGCCCTCTATCGCACCTGTTGGGAACGGGAATTTTATAGTACCTATCAACAAATACTTGATTTGTTAGCCAATGTAGAAACCTACGGCAATTTAAAAATAGATGATTTACCCAATGCCATGAAAAAGCGGTGTGCGCGATTAAAGGAAATGACCATCACTTTAAATTGTTTGTACGACAATTTCAAACTAAATAACTACTGGCAGGAAAAGTTGTTGGAAAGCCGGCAGTTGGTGTCAGAACAATTGAAGGGCGTATCCAATATTTTGGTGAATATGTCCCGGGAATTAGAAAAGGACGCCGAACAATTTGGAGAAATAGAGACCGCCATCATTAAACGCTTAAAGAAAGAAGGGCTGCCGGTATTAGATATCTTTACTTTTCATCATGCCAATGGGGCGGTGGAAGTGGGCATCACCAGACCCGCCTGTGGCGGTAAACTTGAATGTCAGCATAAAATTGCACCGTTGGTTTCGGCCATAACCGGTCAAGACTTAATTGTGGCCAGCAGCGGTTGCAGTTTGCAGCAAAACAATGCAGATATCTGTACATTTAAACTGTACTCTTCTTTGCCCTTTAGGGTTTCGGTGGGCACCGCCGGTATTGCCAAAGGTGGTGGTAAGCTATCGGGGGACTGTTTTAAGATGCTGCAATTGCGGGATGGCAAATACGCTGTCATTATTTCCGATGGCATGGGGGTTGGGCATCAAGCCCATAAAGAAAGCTCCGCTGTGGTAAATTTATTGGAAAAACTATTGGCCACCGGCTTTGAAAAAAACATGGCGGTGAAAACCGTCAATTCAATTATGGCTTTGCGAGCGCCCAATGAAACCTTTGCCACTGTGGATTTGGCGGTGGTGGATCTATATACTGGTCGGGTGGACTTTATTAAGGTTTGCGCCGCCCCCTGTTTTATAGTAAAAAAAGATAGCATTGCCATTGTCCAGGCCAACACTTTACCGGTGGGTATTTTAGAAAACATTGAGGTAATTTCTCAAAGCCGCACCATGTCAGATGGCGACCTACTGGTGATGGTAAGTGATGGGGTGTTAGATAGTTATCAGAGCAATTTAGCCCCGGAGGAATGGTTTGCCAACATACTGGAGGATTTAGCGCCGTTGGAGCCCCAGGAAATTGCAGAGGTTATTATTCAAATTATTGCCAGCAGTTTAGGGGGAGAGGAAAAAATCCCCGACGATATGACGGTAATGGCGATAAAACTAGAGCGGGTCTAAAAGTAACCCTGTATAGAAATAATAAAGCCAGTGTAGTTTAATACACTGGCTTTACTATTTCTTTAAATTTTCAGCAGGAAATCAGTGGTCTGTGTGGAAAAATAGCACTATTGCTTAACTTTTGACTGGAGGTAGTAATGGATATTGCAGAACGGGTATACAACTATATATTGAGTCATCGACTGATAGTACCCGGAGATGTTGTATTGGTGGCAGTATCTGGCGGAGCTGATTCACTAACCCTGCTACATATTTTAGTGGTCTTAAAAGAAAAGCTTAATATATCGTTGCATGTGGCCCATTTAGACCACATGCTTCGGGGGCAAGAATCCCAAAGGGATGCCGAATTTGTGAGAATGTTCTGCAACCAGCGGCAGATTCCATGCACCGTTGAGGCCCGAAATGTCAGCTTGTATCAACAACAAAACCGATTGTCCAGCGAAACCGCTGCCAGAGAAGTGCGTTATCGGTTTTTAAATGAGGTGGCTCAAAGTTGTCATGCCAATCGCATTGCCCTGGGTCATCACGCTGATGATCAAGCAGAAACGGTGTTGCTGAACCTATTAAGGGGTGCGGGAATAACAGGAATGGCGGGCATTGCCCCCCAAAGGGATAATAAATATATTAGGCCACTTTTGACAATTCGGCGTTATGAAATTGAACAATATTGCCAGAAAAACGAACTAAATTTTTGCACCGACAGCACCAATAAATCAACAATATATTTACGCAACAAATTGCGTTTATCACTAATTCCATTGTTACAAAGGGAATATAATGAAGAAATTGTTGCTATATTAGGCAGGCTGGCGGAGTTAAGTCGGGCAGAGGATGACTTTATTGCTTTACAGGCCAGAGAAATATTTAGTTCAATAATTTGTTGTCCGCAAAAAGGGGTTATAGAGGTCGCCGTTGAAGAATTTAATAGGCAGCATATTGCTTTACAGCGCAGACTGATTAGAATGATTTGGGCTCAATTAACCGGTGGTTACCGTGATTTGGCCTATCATCATGTGGAATCAATTTTACGTCAATGTCAAAAGTCCAAGCCCGGTGGAATTGAGTTGCCAGGTGGGATGGTGTGTAGAATTGCCTATGGCAAAATGATTTTTTCACCGGTTTCGGGAGAATTAACTGTCCCGTCTGTTAATTATCCCTTAACTATACCTGGACAAACCGAAGTGCAGGAATTGGGCATTACAATAGAGGCCCAAATTTATAATGTTCAAGAGAAAGCTATAGATCCCCGGAAACTGCCCAGTAATGAAGCTGTTTTTGACTACGGGGAAACTGGCAATGATCTTTATGTAAGAAACAGAAGGCCTGGCGATAAATTTAATCCCCAAGGTGCGGGGGGAATGGTAAAACTAAAAAAATTTTTAATTGATCAAAAGGTGCCCCGGGAAAAAAGACAGTTGGTGCCACTAATTTGCAGCAAAGATAAAATAATATGGGTAAGTGGCCTTAGGGTTGGGGAATACTGGAAGATAACAAAAAGAACAAAACAAATATTACATCTTAAAGTGAAGAATATAGTGGGCTAACCTTAAATTGAAATACAATTTAAATTATGGTAAAATTTCAATTATGGTTTAAGCTACAGCTTTTAATTAAAGGGGAGTGGCTTTATTGAATAAGGTCATAAAGAACCTTATGATTTATCTATTAATAGTGTTGGTAATTATTGCGTTAATTCAGTATACATCGCCAGCACAAACAGATGTAACGGAACTGAGTTACAACGAGGTCTCAACCAGCTTGGAACAAGGCAAAATAAAGAGCATTGTTTTTCAGGTGGAAGACAACACAAACTTCATATCGGGAACGCTAAAAAAGGATAACGTCAAATTCTCGTCGATGGGTCCATGGCCTGACGAAAAGCTACTGGAAACTGTTAGAAGCCAAGGCATAGAGTATTCACAAAGGCCACCGGATAAACCCGGTTGGTGGGTTAGCCTGTTGACTTCTTTGTTGCCAATTTTATTGTTTATTTTCCTATTCTTTTTCTTGATGCAACAAACCCAAGGTGGGGGTAGCAAAGTAATGCAGTTTGGTAAGAGTAAAGCCAAAATGCATACTGACGAAAAAACTAAAGTAACCTTTGAAGATGTGGCCGGGGCAGACGAAGAAAAGGAAGAACTGGAAGAAATCGTTGAGTTTCTCAAAAATCCAAAGAAATTTAGCGAATTAGGGGCTAAAATACCCAAGGGCGTGCTGCTCTTCGGACCCCCTGGAACCGGTAAAACCTTGCTGGCCAGAGCGGTGGCCGGTGAGGCGGGCGTACCATTTTTCAGTATCAGTGGTTCAGACTTTGTAGAAATGTTCGTCGGCGTTGGTGCCTCCAGGGTTAGAGATTTGTTTGATCAAGCCAAGAAGAATTCACCATGTATTGTATTTATTGATGAAATAGATGCGGTGGGCCGCCAGCGCGGGGCAGGATTAGGCGGCGGTCACGACGAACGGGAGCAAACCCTTAACCAACTGTTGGTTGAAATGGATGGATTCAACCCCAATGAAGGGATAATCATTGTGGCAGCCACCAACAGACCGGATATTTTGGATCCGGCGTTGTTGAGACCCGGTCGTTTTGACAGGCAAATTGTTGTTGGTGCCCCTGATGTCAGTGGGCGTAAAGAAATATTAAAAGTCCATACCAAAGGCAAGCCTTTGGAAGAAGATGTAAACCTAGATGTATTGGCCCGTCGCACTCCGGGATTCACCGGGGCGGATTTAGCTAACCTGGTAAACGAGGCTGCTCTTTTGGCTGCCCGCAACAACAAAAAGAAGGTTGGTCAGGAAGAATTAGAAGATAGCATCGAAAGAGTGATTGCCGGTCCAGAGAAAAAATCAAAGGCTATCAGTGATAAAGAAAAACGACTGGTATCTTACCATGAAGCCGGTCACGCTTTGGTAGGCTATTTGTTGCCAAACACCGATCCCGTTCATAAGGTATCAATCATCCCCCGGGGAAGGGCAGGGGGTTATACACTGTTGCTGCCTAAAGAAGACCGCTACTACATGACCAAATCAATGCTGCTGGATCAAATTACCATGTTGTTAGGGGGACGGGTGGCAGAGGATTTGGTGCTAAAGGAAATCAGTACCGGTGCCCAGAACGATTTGGAGCGAGCCACTGAGATTGCCCGTAAAATGATTATGGAATACGGCATGAGCGATAAATTGGGGCCATTAACATTGGGTCACAAACAGGATCAGGTATTTTTAGGTCGCGACATATCCAGAGATCGCAACTACAGTGAGGGAGTGGCCTCAGCCATTGATCAGGAAGTAAGAAAAATGATTGACGACAGTTATGCCACTTCTAAAAACTTGCTAAACCAGCACATTGATGCTTTACATGCCATTGCTCAAGCCCTAATGGAAAAGGAAACCATCGAAGCGGCCGAGTTTGCCGCATTAATGAAGGAACAAGGCCTGGCAGACGCTAAAGGCCAAGAACATAGTATAGATTTAGCTAAAGATGAGAAACAAGGAATAGATTTAAATAAAGAGGTGTAGTGATGGAGCGCACATTTTTAATGGTAAAGCCTGACGGTGTTCAGCGGGGACTGGCCGGAGAGATTATTACCCGTTTTGAGAAAAAGGGTTACAAGCTCATTGGTTTAAAACTAATGCAAATTAGCAAGGAACTGGCCGAGACCCACTATGGCGAACACAAAGAAAAACCCTTCTTTGCTTCTCTGGTGGATTACATCACATCGGCCCCAGTGGTGGCGATGGTTTGGGAAGGTAAAGATGTGGTTGCCACCGCCCGGGAAATGATGGGGGCAACTAACCCAGCAAAGGCAGCACCTGGCACCATTCGCGGGACATATGGTGTTGACCTTGGACGCAATATCATTCATGGCTCAGATTCGGTACAAAGTGCCGAACGGGAAGTCAACCTGTTCTTTAAACCGGAAGAATTAATTACCTATGACCGCACGTTAGACAATTGGATTTATGAGTAAACAACCAAAATTTCTCCAACCGATGGGCTGGAGAAATTTTTTTATGCCGAAATAATGAACATTAAAAGCTAAGATATGGGGAAGCTAGTGATATAAATTTTAAAGGGGGTGGACAATGATGTCATTGCATAAAAAGGAGCATCCACTGCAAACCAAAAGAGTACATGCCCAGGATGTGCATGCTAAAGGTGAATTGGTAACCCATGGATTAAATGAAGAGTTGTCAGCGAAGGAAATGGCACCCAGTTTAAAGCAGTTGGAAAATAATCCGATGAAAACACCGCCTAACAATTTGACAACCATTGATAAGATGCAAAGAAAAGGTTAATTTTGATTAAGGCTTGTGCAAATGTCCAAAAAAGTTTGCCACAAGCCTTCGCAGTTTTACGACAATAGTATAAAATAAGTTCGCCTTTTATAAAAAAATAGAAAAAGTGGCAGGTATTTTATCCTCGATAACGTATATTAAATAGTAAGAGCTTGTTTTTAACATCACAAGCACTGCCAATTTAATAAGTCATATGTCAGCTAGATAATTGACGGATATTTTAGAAAATATTATACTAGCTATAAGTCTTTAAGCTAGATGTAATATTCCTTCTATTATATTGCATAAATATACTTGAAGCTTTGTGCAATTTAAACCAATTAACCAATTAAACCCCGCAATTAAGTAGAAGGTCAAAAATCTATTGCTAAAAAATTTAAAACAAAGTTACAAAATATTTAAAATTTGAAGGTGAATTTTAAATATTTTAAACTTCTCTGTAGAAAAATGCAGAGCAATGAATTTTAGTTGGACAAAATGTCGACAAACCCACCTTCGTTAATGTAATTGAAATTCCCCAGGTTATATTTTTAGGAGGACGGATGGTGATGCAAAGATGAGTAAGAAAGTAGGAAGCGTACTGGTATTAGGAGCCGGTATAGCAGGGATTCAGGCATCATTAGACTTAGCGGAATCAGGCTACTATGTACACCTAGTAGAAAGCAGTCCCGCCATAGGCGGCACGATGCCAGCCCTAGACAAGACATTCCCCACCAACGACTGCTCGATGTGTATATTGTCACCGAAGCTGGTGGACTGTGGAAGACACCTAAACATCAACGTAATGACCACCAGTGAACTGGTGGATTTACAAGGGGAACCGGGGAACTACCAAGCCACAATCAGAACCCGTGCCCGTTACGTAGATCCCAACAAATGTACCGGTTGCGGTTCCTGTGCCGAAGAATGTCCGGTGAAAGTGGACGATATGTTTAACCAAGGGTTGTCCAAGCGGAAAGCAATCTACAAACAATATGCCCAAGCATTTCCCAATGCCTACGCCATAGACAGCGCCAAGTGCTTAAAATTTAAGAATGCCAAAGCCTGCGGCAAGTGCCTAAAGGCCTGTCAAGCGGGAGCAATCAACCACGACATGCAAGACACCGAAACGGTATTGGAAGTAGGTGCGGTGATACTGATGCCAGGCTTTGACGCCTTTGATGCAGCCAAATTGGACTACTACGGCTACGGCAAAGTGCCCAACGTGATCACCAGCTTAGAATTTGAGCGAATCCTATCGGCCTCTGGTCCCTTTGGCGGTCATCTAATTCGACCGTCAGACCACAAAGAGCCCCAGAAAATAGCTTGGATACAATGCGTAGGATCCCGCAACTGCAAACAAGACCACGGCTACTGTTCATCCGTATGCTGTATGTATGCCATCAAAGAAGCGGTAATCGCCAAAGAACACAGCAACAACGACCTAGACACCGCCATCTTCTACATGGACATGAGAACCTATGGCAAAGAATTTGAAAAATACTACGACAAAGCCAAAGCCAAGGACGGCGTAAGATTCATCCGGAACCGAGTTTACGAAGTACGTCCGGGAGAAGAAGGAGCAGTACAAATTCGCTATGCCCTAGAAGACGGCACAGTGTGCTACGAAGACTTTGACCTGGTGGTACTGTCAGTGGGCTTAGAACCGAAAAAAGAAGCGGTGGAATTGGCCCAAAAACTGGGGGTAAACCTAAACAAATACAACTTCTGCAGTGCCGAACCCCTAAGTGGAGTGGGCACCAACAAAGAAGGCATCTTTGTGGCCGGCGCCTTTTCCGGTCCCCGGGACATACCGGAGACAGTAATGCAAGCCAGTGCGGCAGCCGGAGAAGTACAAGGGCTGTTGGCCGAAGCCAAAGGGACGCTGACCAAGACCAAAGAATACCCACCGGAAGTAGACGTATCCGGAGAGATAGTGCGGACCGGAGTATTTGTCTGTCACTGCGGTATCAACATTGCCGGAGTGGTGGACGTACCCAGTGTAGTGGAATTTGCCCAAAAACTGCCGGGCGTAGCCTATGCCACCAACAAAATCTACGCCTGTTCCCAAGATGCCGCTGGACAAATCAAAGACGCCATCAAAGAACATGGCCTCAACCGCATAGTGGTGGCATCCTGTAGTCCCCGGACCCACGAGCCAATGTTCCAAGAGACATTAAAAGAAGCCGGTCTCAACCCACACCTGTTTGAACTGACCAACATTCGGGACCAGTGCTCCTGGGTACACATGAACGAGCCAGAAAAAGCCACCGCCAAAGCCAAAGACCTGGTAAAAATGGCAGTGAACAAAGTGAAGTTGGCTCAACCAGTGCACCCCATCAAACTGGACATGAACCACGATGTGCTGGTAATCGGTGGAGGCGTGGCCGGCATGACCAACGCGTTAAACCTGGCCAGCCAAGGCTACCAAGTATACCTAGTGGAAAAAGAAGCCCAACTGGGTGGCATCGCCCGTCGGATACAATACGGCTTAACTGGGGAAGACATTCCGGCCTTTTTAAACCAACTAATTGACAAAGTACAAACCAACGCCAAAATCAAAGTCTACACCCAAGCCGAAGTGGCCGATGTCCAAGGCTTTATGGGCAACTTCACCACCAAACTGACCAATGGCGAAGAACTAAACCATGGTGTGGCAGTAATCGCCACCGGTGGCGAAGAATACCAGCCCCAAGAATACCTATATGGCGAAAACCACCGAGTAAAAACCCTGTTAGAACTGGAAGGGGAAATCGCCCAAGGCAACCTGGACAAAGTAAACAACGTGGTACTGGTACAATGCGTTGGCTCCCGGGACAGCGAGCGGCCCTACTGCAGCCGAATTTGCTGTACCAAATCAATAAAACTGGCGTTAAAGATCAAAGAACGCCGTCCGGAAGCCAAAGTATTTATTCTCTATCGGGACATCAGAACCTACGGATTCTTTGAAGACCTATACACCGAAGCCCGTCAAAAAGGCGTAATCTTTATCCGCTACAGCGAAGACCATAAGCCAGTGGTGGAAAACCCCGGAGACGGACTAAGAGTAACAGTGACCGACCATGTGCTGGGAGACACCATCGTCATTAACGCTGACGTAATCGGGCTGGCGGCAGCCATCGTACCGCCGGTAGAATCCAACAAAAAACTATCCAAGTTCTTCAAAGTACCGATGAACGAAGACAACTTCTTCCTGGAGGCCCACCTAAAACTGCGTCCGGTGGACTTCAGCACCGACGGCGTGTTCATGTGTGGCTTAGCCCACGGACCGAAGAACATGGAAGAAAACATATCCCAGGCCAAAGCAGCAGCCGGCCGGGCAGCCACAGTATTGGCCAAAGACGACATCATCGTAGAAGGCAAATGTGCAATAGTGGACAAGAAGAAATGTGCAGCCTGCGGGGCCTGTGAAGCCGTCTGCCCAGCCCAAGCTGTGCAAGTAGATATGGAACAAAAAGTAGCAGTGGTAAACGAAGCACTGTGTAAGGGTTGTGGAGCCTGCTCATCATCCTGCCGGTGCGGAGCAATCAACATCAAAGGTTGCACCAACGAACAAATCATGTCAATGCTAAGTGCGCTTTAGGTTAGGAGGGTAGCAAATGACATACGAACCCAAGATAGTAGCATTTCTATGCAACTGGTGTAGTTACGCGGGAGCGGATTTGGCGGGTGTTGGACGGCTCCAATACCCCACCAACATCCGGGTGGTGCGGATACCGTGTTCCGGCAGAATCAACCCGCTGTTTATCTTTTCAGCCCTGAGGAACGGTGCCGACGGCATTCTAACCTCCGGCTGACACCCGGGCGACTGCCACTATGTTAGTGGCAATTACGTAGCCCGTCGTAAATTTGCCTTACTAAAAAGCATGCTGAACTACATGGGAGTAGAAGAAGACCGAGTAAACTTCACCTGGGTATCAGCGGCCGAAGGAGGCAGATTCGCGGACGTAGTGACCAAAGTGAGCGAACGTGTCAAAGAACTAGGCCCCCAACAGGGGATATTTAAAAAAGCGGATGAGGTGTAGCGGATGCAAGAACAAAGTAAATTAATACAAGAAGCCGCCAAGAAGCTGTTAGAAGAAAAGAAAGTTGACCTGGTAGTGGGGTTTGCCCAGGGAAGCTTACCGCTCCGCAGCACACCTTACTTTGCCCGGACAACAGCGGAAGCCGACAACCTGATCTGGGACGAATACTGCGAAAACAACCTGGCCAACTACCTAAGGAAACGGGAAGAAAAAGTGGCAGTGGTGGCCAAAGGTTGTGACGTGCGGGCCATCGTGGCGCTAATCAAAGAAAACCAGATCAACCGAGACAACCTATACATCATTGGCGTACCCTGCCAAGGGATGATAGACCGTAAAAAAGCCAAAAAGCAAGTGGGCGGCAAAGAAATACTGGCAGCAGAAATTAGTGGCGAAGAAGTGGTGCTAAAGGGCAAAGGCTTTGAAACCAAAGGAGCAAAGGCCGAGTTACTATACGACACCTGCCAACGGTGTGCATACGGCAACCCAGTAATCTACGACCAACTGATTGGCGAAGAACTGTCGGCCAAAGAAGTAAGCTTTGCCGAAGTGGAAGAATTTGCAGCCAAAAGTGCCGCAGAAAGATCAGCAATCCTGGCGGCCGAGATGGAAAAATGCATTAGATGTTACGCCTGCCGTAACGCCTGTCCCATGTGCTATTGCCAGGAATGCTTTGTGGACTGCTCCACTCCCCAGTGGATCAGCAAACGGGCCAACAGTGCCAAAGACAACCTGATATTCCAAGGGGTAAGGGTATTCCATCAGATGGGCCGCTGTGCCGACTGTGGAGCCTGTGAAAGGGCGTGCCCAATGGGCATCAAACTGTCCCTTCTGACCCGCAAAGGAGTAAAGGACGTCAAAGACATGTTCAACTATGAGGCTGGGCTAAACCCAGAGGACAAACCGGTACTAAACGACTTTACCACCGAGGACCCACAAGCGTTCTTGATGAAGGAATGAGGTGAACAAGGATGATCATAAAGAAAAGTGAACTAAAGGGACTACTGGACAAACTTACCCAACAATACCGAGTATATGCGCCGGTAGAAAAAGGCGACAACATACTTTTCGAACCCATCGGAGCCGGTGGCGAAGTAAAACTGGGAGCAACCACCAAAAAGCCGGTCAAAGAAATCCTTTTCCCTCAATCCGAAGAACTGTACAACTACAGCGTGAGTGAAGAGGGTCTAAAGATGAACAGCAACCTGGACGACACCAAAACAGTGGCCTTCGGCGTACGCCCCTGTGATGCCAGATCCATGATGCTGCTAGACAACGTATTTCATAACGACCAGTACCAAGACGTGTACTACCTAACCAAAAGAAAGAACACCATCATCGTCAGTCTAGGCTGTAGTGAACCGGAAAGCAGCTGTTTCTGCACCTCAGTGGGCGGCGGCCCCTTCAACAGCGATGGCTCCGACGTGCTATTGACAGACATTGGTGAAAGCTATCTGGCAGAGGCAGTTACCGACCAAGGGCAAGAACTGCTAGGGAAACTGGGCTTAGAAGCAGCCGATGCTGATACAAAAGCAGCGGCAGAAAAAACAAAGGCAGCAGCAGTACTGACCAGTGAAGTGGACATCACCGGCATCAAAGAAAAACTAGATGGCATGTTCAGCCATGCCTACTGGGATAAACTGCACGAAAAATGCCTGAGCTGTGGTGCTTGCACCTACCTGTGCCCCACCTGCCATTGCTTCGACATAGCAGACGAAGCCAAAGACTGCAATGGCTGTCGGGTAAGGAACTGGGACTCCTGCATGTTCCCACTCTTTACGTTACACGGCTCGGGACACAACCCGCGTACCAGTGGCAAAGAGCGCTGGAGACAGCGGTTAATGCACAAATTTAACTACTTCGTTGATAGATACAACGCCACCGCATGCGTAGGCTGTGGTCGGTGCATAAAAAACTGCCCTGTAAACCTAGACATCAGACAGGTACTGGCGGAAGTCAAGGTACAGGACACCGGAAGCGAGGTAAGTTAAGATATGAACAAAAACAACCCATATTTGCCAATACCAATGAGATTGGTAAAGAACTTCACAGAGACCGAAGACAAACTGATTCACACCTTTACCTTAGAATTTGTCAACCAAGAAGATGCCGAAAACTTCAAGTACCTGCCGGGGCAGTTTGCCGAACTGATGGTATATGGCAAGGGCGAAGCCCCCTTTGGCATCGCCTCATCCCCCAATGAGCCCGGGATACTGAAATTTTCGGTGGCCAAAGTGGGGGTGGTATCCACAGCGCTGCACCTGTTGGAAGAAGGCAGTATCGTGGGTGTTCGGGGGCCGTTGGGCAACTGGTACCCACTAGAAAACCTAAAGGGAAAAAACATCGTCATCATCGGCGGAGGCTTTGCCTTCACCACACTGCGTTCCACCATCCAGTATCTACTGGACCCGGTAAGGCGTGGAGACTATGGCGAATTAACAGTGATTTATGGAGCCCGGAACCCTGGATTATTACTATACAAAGACGAACTAAAAGAATGGGAAAGCCGGGACGACATCAACATGGTGACCACCATAGACCGCCCGGCGGAGGGTTGGACCGGACGCACCGGATTTGTACCCAACGTCACCAAAGAAGTGGCTCCCAGTGCTGAGAACACCGTGTGTATCATTTGCGGCCCACCGGTGATGATTAAGTTTACCCAACCGGTGCTGGTGGAACTGGGCTTTACCCCAGAACAGATCATCATGAGCTTAGAAATGCGGATGAAGTGCGGCATTGGCATGTGTGGTCGCTGCAATATTGGCAGTAAGTATGTGTGCAAAGATGGCCCGGTATTTACTTTGGCTCAATTGAACAACATGCCTAATGAATACTAAGGCGTCTAGATAGAATTAATGGTCGATACAAAAACCCGAAAGGTTTGAAGGGGGAGGAATAATAATGGCCGTTATTGAAGCTGCGAAGCTTGACCCTACTTTTACTGATGAGGTTGCCCAAAAACTGCAAAGTTATGACCTCACTAAATGTTTAACTTGTGGTATGTGTACAGCAGGTTGTGTTTACTCTGACGTACACCCTGACAATGACCCCCGCAAGTTTTTGCGCAAAATTGTATTGGGTATGCGTGACGAGGTGTTAAATGACCCGTTTGTATGGTTCTGCACCATGTGCGAACGCTGTACAGTGGAATGCCCAATGGGCATTAACATAGCCGCCATTACAAGAACTGTGCGTGGTCAGTTTGGTTTACCATTACCTGGTTTTATGCAGCAAGTTGTTGATGAAACCATTACCTCTGGTAACCAAATGAACGTTTCCCAGGAAGATTACCTAGATACATTGGAATGGATCGAGGAAGAACTACAGGAAGAGTTGGGAGACCCTAACTATAAAATTCCAATGGGCAAAAAGGATGCGGACTTTATTTTTGGCTTAAACGCCCGGGAAATTAAATATTACCCCCATGAACTGCAAGAAATCTTAAAGGTATTTTACTATGCCGGTGCTAATTACACCTTGGGCAGACCAGCAAAGTGGGATGCCACTAACCTAGCGCTGTTTAGTGGCAATAACCATGACTTCTGGAGAATAACTAAGCCGATGTTGGAAGAAGTGGTGGAGTTAAATGCTAAAGAGTTAATTGTTACCGAGTGTGGTCACGCCTTTAAATCGGTACGCATGGGTTACGATAAGTTCTGGGAAGGTCCTAAATTCCCCATTCGCAGTGTAGTTGAGCTTTATGCCGACTGGATTCGTGACGGGGTAATTAAAGTGGATAAGAATAAAAACCCAGAGCCAGCCACAGTGCATGACCCATGTAACCTGGTGCGTAAAGAGGGTGTATTTGAGGCCCACCGCTATGTAATGGAAAACATTTGTGCTGACTTTAGGGATATGAACCCCAACAAGAAATATAATTACTGCTGTGGTGCCGGTGGTGGTGCGCTGGCGATGCCAGAATTTAAAGAACAACGGATTAAGAAGGGTAAGCGTAAAGCAGACCAGATTGTAGCCACTGGTGCTGATGTGGTGGTAATTCCATGCCACAACTGTATGGACCAGTTCACCGATATCAACAAAGAATACTTTAACAACAAAAAGAACATGACGCACATTTCCCCACTGGTGGCCAATGCATTGGTGATACCAGGGGAAGAAGAGGCAGAAACGGAAGAATAAAAAATAAGTGTATTTAAAACCGGCCGTGGACAGCAATGTCCACGGCCTGTAGTCAATCCATGGGATTGTTACTAAAGTCACAATTATCGCAACATTTAGAAAACAATATATTTGGCGAAACAAAAATATAGTCACATCATACATCTTAGGAGAGGATGGATGTATAAAAGATGAGTAAGAAAGTAGGAAGCGTACTGGTATTAGGAGCCGGTATAGCAGGGATTCAGGCATCATTAGACTTAGCGGAATCAGGCTACTATGTACACCTAGTAGAAAGCAGTCCCGCCATAGGCGGCACGATGCCAGCCCTAGACAAGACATTCCCCACCAACGACTGCTCGATGTGTATATTGTCACCGAAGCTGGTGGACTGTGGAAGACACCTAAACATCAACGTAATGACCACCAGTGAACTGGTGGATTTACAAGGGGAACCGGGGAACTACCAAGCCACAATCAGAACCCGTGCCCGTTACGTAGATCCCAACAAATGTACCGGTTGCGGTTCCTGTGCCGAAGAATGTCCGGTGAAAGTGGACGATATGTTTAACCAAGGGTTGTCCAAGCGGAAAGCAATCTACAAACAATATGCCCAAGCATTTCCCAATGCCTACGCCATAGACAGCGCCAAGTGCTTAAAATTTAAGAATGCCAAAGCCTGCGGCAAGTGCCTAAAGGCCTGTCAAGCGGGAGCAATCAACCACGACATGCAAGACACCGAAACGGTATTGGAAGTAGGTGCGGTGATACTGATGCCAGGCTTTGACGCCTTTGATGCAGCCAAATTGGACTACTACGGCTACGGCAAAGTGCCCAACGTGATCACCAGCTTAGAATTTGAGCGAATCCTATCGGCCTCTGGTCCCTTTGGCGGTCATCTAATTCGACCGTCAGACCACAAAGAGCCCCAGAAAATAGCTTGGATACAATGCGTAGGATCCCGCAACTGCAAACAAGACCACGGCTACTGTTCATCCGTATGCTGTATGTATGCCATCAAAGAAGCGGTAATCGCCAAAGAACACAGCAACAACGACCTAGACACCGCCATCTTCTACATGGACATGAGAACCTATGGCAAAGAATTTGAAAAATACTACGACAAAGCCAAAGCCAAGGACGGCGTAAGATTCATCCGGAACCGAGTTTACGAAGTACGTCCGGGAGAAGAAGGAGCAGTACAAATTCGCTATGCCCTAGAAGACGGCACAGTGTGCTACGAAGACTTTGACCTGGTGGTACTGTCAGTGGGCTTAGAACCGAAAAAAGAAGCGGTGGAATTGGCCCAAAAACTGGGGGTAAACCTAAACAAATACAACTTCTGCAGTGCCGAACCCCTAAGTGGAGTGGGCACCAACAAAGAAGGCATCTTTGTGGCCGGCGCCTTTTCCGGTCCCCGGGACATACCGGAGACAGTAATGCAAGCCAGTGCGGCAGCCGGAGAAGTACAAGGGCTGTTGGCCGAAGCCAAAGGGACGCTGACCAAGACCAAAGAATACCCACCGGAAGTAGACGTATCCGGAGAGATAGTGCGGACCGGAGTATTTGTCTGTCACTGCGGTATCAACATTGCCGGAGTGGTGGACGTACCCAGTGTAGTGGAATTTGCCCAAAAACTGCCGGGCGTAGCCTATGCCACCAACAAAATCTACGCCTGTTCCCAAGATGCCGCTGGACAAATCAAAGACGCCATCAAAGAACATGGCCTCAACCGCATAGTGGTGGCATCCTGTAGTCCCCGGACCCACGAGCCAATGTTCCAAGAGACATTAAAAGAAGCCGGTCTCAACCCACACCTGTTTGAACTGACCAACATTCGGGACCAGTGCTCCTGGGTACACATGAACGAGCCAGAAAAAGCCACCGCCAAAGCCAAAGACCTGGTAAAAATGGCAGTGAACAAAGTGAAGTTGGCTCAACCAGTGCACCCCATCAAACTGGACATGAACCACGATGTGCTGGTAATCGGTGGAGGCGTGGCCGGCATGACCAACGCGTTAAACCTGGCCAGCCAAGGCTACCAAGTATACCTAGTGGAAAAAGAAGCCCAACTGGGTGGCATCGCCCGTCGGATACAATACGGCTTAACTGGGGAAGACATTCCGGCCTTTTTAAACCAACTAATTGACAAAGTACAAACCAACGCCAAAATCAAAGTCTACACCCAAGCCGAAGTGGCCGATGTCCAAGGCTTTATGGGCAACTTCACCACCAAACTGACCAATGGCGAAGAACTAAACCATGGTGTGGCAGTAATCGCCACCGGTGGCGAAGAATACCAGCCCCAAGAATACCTATATGGCGAAAACCACCGAGTAAAAACCCTGTTAGAACTGGAAGGGGAAATCGCCCAAGGCAACCTGGACAAAGTAAACAACGTGGTACTGGTACAATGCGTTGGCTCCCGGGACAGCGAGCGGCCCTACTGCAGCCGAATTTGCTGTACCAAATCAATAAAACTGGCGTTAAAGATCAAAGAACGCCGTCCGGAAGCCAAAGTATTTATTCTCTATCGGGACATCAGAACCTACGGATTCTTTGAAGACCTATACACCGAAGCCCGTCAAAAAGGCGTAATCTTTATCCGCTACAGCGAAGACCATAAGCCAGTGGTGGAAAACCCCGGAGACGGACTAAGAGTAACAGTGACCGACCATGTGCTGGGAGACACCATCGTCATTAACGCTGACGTAATCGGGCTGGCGGCAGCCATCGTACCGCCGGTAGAATCCAACAAAAAACTATCCAAGTTCTTCAAAGTACCGATGAACGAAGACAACTTCTTCCTGGAGGCCCACCTAAAACTGCGTCCGGTGGACTTCAGCACCGACGGCGTGTTCATGTGTGGCTTAGCCCACGGACCGAAGAACATGGAAGAAAACATATCCCAGGCCAAAGCAGCAGCCGGCCGGGCAGCCACAGTATTGGCCAAAGACGACATCATCGTAGAAGGCAAATGTGCAATAGTGGACAAGAAGAAATGTGCAGCCTGCGGGGCCTGTGAAGCCGTCTGCCCAGCCCAAGCTGTGCAAGTAGATATGGAACAAAAAGTAGCAGTGGTAAACGAAGCACTGTGTAAGGGTTGTGGAGCCTGCTCATCATCCTGCCGGTGCGGAGCAATCAACATCAAAGGTTGCACCAACGAACAAATCATGTCAATGCTAAGTGCGCTTTAGGTTAGGAGGGTAGCAAATGACATACGAACCCAAGATAGTAGCATTTCTATGCAACTGGTGTAGTTACGCGGGAGCGGATTTGGCGGGTGTTGGACGGCTCCAATACCCCACCAACATCCGGGTGGTGCGGATACCGTGTTCCGGCAGAATCAACCCGCTGTTTATCTTTTCAGCCCTGAGGAACGGTGCCGACGGCATTCTAACCTCCGGCTGACACCCGGGCGACTGCCACTATGTTAGTGGCAATTACGTAGCCCGTCGTAAATTTGCCTTACTAAAAAGCATGCTGAACTACATGGGAGTAGAAGAAGACCGAGTAAACTTCACCTGGGTATCAGCGGCCGAAGGAGGCAGATTCGCGGACGTAGTGACCAAAGTGAGCGAACGTGTCAAAGAACTAGGCCCCCAACAGGGGATATTTAAAAAAGCGGATGAGGTGTAGCGGATGCAAGAACAAAGTAAATTAATACAAGAAGCCGCCAAGAAGCTGTTAGAAGAAAAGAAAGTTGACCTGGTAGTGGGGTTTGCCCAGGGAAGCTTACCGCTCCGCAGCACACCTTACTTTGCCCGGACAACAGCGGAAGCCGACAACCTGATCTGGGACGAATACTGCGAAAACAACCTGGCCAACTACCTAAGGAAACGGGAAGAAAAAGTGGCAGTGGTGGCCAAAGGTTGTGACGTGCGGGCCATCGTGGCGCTAATCAAAGAAAACCAGATCAACCGAGACAACCTATACATCATTGGCGTACCCTGCCAAGGGATGATAGACCGTAAAAAAGCCAAAAAGCAAGTGGGCGGCAAAGAAATACTGGCAGCAGAAATTAGTGGCGAAGAAGTGGTGCTAAAGGGCAAAGGCTTTGAAACCAAAGGAGCAAAGGCCGAGTTACTATACGACACCTGCCAACGGTGTGCATACGGCAACCCAGTAATCTACGACCAACTGATTGGCGAAGAACTGTCGGCCAAAGAAGTAAGCTTTGCCGAAGTGGAAGAATTTGCAGCCAAAAGTGCCGCAGAAAGATCAGCAATCCTGGCGGCCGAGATGGAAAAATGCATTAGATGTTACGCCTGCCGTAACGCCTGTCCCATGTGCTATTGCCAGGAATGCTTTGTGGACTGCTCCACTCCCCAGTGGATCAGCAAACGGGCCAACAGTGCCAAAGACAACCTGATATTCCAAGGGGTAAGGGTATTCCATCAGATGGGCCGCTGTGCCGACTGTGGAGCCTGTGAAAGGGCGTGCCCAATGGGCATCAAACTGTCCCTTCTGACCCGCAAAGGAGTAAAGGACGTCAAAGACATGTTCAACTATGAGGCTGGGCTAAACCCAGAGGACAAACCGGTACTAAACGACTTTACCACCGAGGACCCACAAGCGTTCTTGATGAAGGAATGAGGTGAACAAGGATGATCATAAAGAAAAGTGAACTAAAGGGACTACTGGACAAACTTACCCAACAATACCGAGTATATGCGCCGGTAGAAAAAGGCGACAACATACTTTTCGAACCCATCGGAGCCGGTGGCGAAGTAAAACTGGGAGCAACCACCAAAAAGCCGGTCAAAGAAATCCTTTTCCCTCAATCCGAAGAACTGTACAACTACAGCGTGAGTGAAGAGGGTCTAAAGATGAACAGCAACCTGGACGACACCAAAACAGTGGCCTTCGGCGTACGCCCCTGTGATGCCAGATCCATGATGCTGCTAGACAACGTATTTCATAACGACCAGTACCAAGACGTGTACTACCTAACCAAAAGAAAGAACACCATCATCGTCAGTCTAGGCTGTAGTGAACCGGAAAGCAGCTGTTTCTGCACCTCAGTGGGCGGCGGCCCCTTCAACAGCGATGGCTCCGACGTGCTATTGACAGACATTGGTGAAAGCTATCTGGCAGAGGCAGTTACCGACCAAGGGCAAGAACTGCTAGGGAAACTGGGCTTAGAAGCAGCCGATGCTGATACAAAAGCAGCGGCAGAAAAAACAAAGGCAGCAGCAGTACTGACCAGTGAAGTGGACATCACCGGCATCAAAGAAAAACTAGATGGCATGTTCAGCCATGCCTACTGGGATAAACTGCACGAAAAATGCCTGAGCTGTGGTGCTTGCACCTACCTGTGCCCCACCTGCCATTGCTTCGACATAGCAGACGAAGCCAAAGACTGCAATGGCTGTCGGGTAAGGAACTGGGACTCCTGCATGTTCCCACTCTTTACGTTACACGGCTCGGGACACAACCCGCGTACCAGTGGCAAAGAGCGCTGGAGACAGCGGTTAATGCACAAATTTAACTACTTCGTTGATAGATACAACGCCACCGCATGCGTAGGCTGTGGTCGGTGCATAAAAAACTGCCCTGTAAACCTAGACATCAGACAGGTACTGGCGGAAGTCAAGGTACAGGACACCGGAAGCGAGGTAAGTTAAGATATGAACAAAAACAACCCATATTTGCCAATACCAATGAGATTGGTAAAGAACTTCACAGAGACCGAAGACAAACTGATTCACACCTTTACCTTAGAATTTGTCAACCAAGAAGATGCCGAAAACTTCAAGTACCTGCCGGGGCAGTTTGCCGAACTGATGGTATATGGCAAGGGCGAAGCCCCCTTTGGCATCGCCTCATCCCCCAATGAGCCCGGGATACTGAAATTTTCGGTGGCCAAAGTGGGGGTGGTATCCACAGCGCTGCACCTGTTGGAAGAAGGCAGTATCGTGGGTGTTCGGGGGCCGTTGGGCAACTGGTACCCACTAGAAAACCTAAAGGGAAAAAACATCGTCATCATCGGCGGAGGCTTTGCCTTCACCACACTGCGTTCCACCATCCAGTATCTACTGGACCCGGTAAGGCGTGGAGACTATGGCGAATTAACAGTGATTTATGGAGCCCGGAACCCTGGATTATTACTATACAAAGACGAACTAAAAGAATGGGAAAGCCGGGACGACATCAACATGGTGACCACCATAGACCGCCCGGCGGAGGGTTGGACCGGACGCACCGGATTTGTACCCAACGTCACCAAAGAAGTGGCTCCCAGTGCTGAGAACACCGTGTGTATCATTTGCGGCCCACCGGTGATGATTAAGTTTACCCAACCGGTGCTGGTGGAACTGGGCTTTACCCCAGAACAGATCATCATGAGCTTAGAAATGCGGATGAAGTGCGGCATTGGCATGTGTGGTCGCTGCAATATTGGCAGTAAGTATGTGTGCAAAGATGGCCCGGTATTTACTTTGGCTCAATTGAACAACATGCCTAATGAATACTAAGCTGTTTAAAAGTGTGCCTCTAAAATAAATAATTTTTGTTACCCCCTCTCAAAAGGGGGTATTTTTTTATTTATGACAATTGATACTTGGCCCTTTAGTATTTTTCTGTAAACGATATGCTGGAATCAGTGCTTTTCTTGAAATACTTGTTTGGCAACTATATACTAAGGTTGGATGTTTTAAAGGGGTGATATTCAGTTGAGTATTCGTTGTATCGAGATAAAGGATAGAGCACAGGCAATACAGCAATTGGCTGCCATTGGTTGTGACTGCTGGGGGGTACAGCATATGGCAGCAAAGGCGGTATTTCGCGTGTTGAAATTAAAGGACCTTACTCCTACCCAAGCCAACATTATCAAACAAGAAATGCTATCTGCCGGTGGTGAAGCAGCTGTAACCAGAGGGGTGGTGAATCATTCGGTGTCCCAAACAGATATGCTGATGATGGCCACCGAAATGCAATACAAAAGGGTATGTGACAAGTTAAGGGTGCAGCCCTTTAAGTTGAAACAACTGGCTGAAAGCATTGAATCGGTGTTGAATAACTTGAACCCAAATGGTACCAGAGAAATGGATTGTCGGGGAAAGACCCTTGCCTTTGGCCAGCGCACCTATGTAATGGGCATTTTAAATGTAACCCCGGATTCATTTTCTGACGGTGGTAATTTTAATCGGGTGGAACAGGCGTTGGATCACGCAGTGCAAATGGTAAATGATGGGGCAGATATCATTGACATTGGTGGGGAATCCACCAGACCTGGTTATACCAGTGTTAGTTTAGATGAGGAACTGGAGCGGGTTATCCCGGTGGTGGAGAGGATGGCAACCCAAATAAATGTGCCCATATCGGTAGATACCACTAAGGCGGAAGTGGCCAGGCAAGCGTTAGAGGCAGGGGCTCACATTATTAACGATATCTGGGCTGGGCAAGCTGACGCAAATATGTTTTCGGTGGCGGCACAATATAACGCGCCGATAATGTTGATGCATAATCAACAGGGAACAGCTTACAAAGATTTGATGTTTGATGTTATAGAATTTTTAGAGCGGGCAGCAGACCAAGCCCTTTTAGCCGGGGTGCCCCGGGATAAAATAATTATTGATCCCGGCATTGGCTTTGGTAAGACCCATCAACAAAACTTGGAAGTGATGAGGCGCCTGGATGAACTTAGGCCGTTGGGTTATCCGGTGTTACTGGGCACCAGCCGTAAATCCATCATTGCCAACACGCTGAATTTACCGGTGGACCAACGGGTGGAGGGCACTGCCGCCACAGTGGCATTGGGAATTGCCAAGGGTGTGGATATTGTGCGGGTACATGATGTTAAAGAAATGGTCCGGGTATGTCGGATGACCGATGCCATTGTGCGGGGTGATATGGATGGATAAAATTATTATGCAGGGGATGCAGTTTTATGGCTATCACGGAGCGTTGGCCGAGGAACAGCAGTTGGGCCAACGCTTTACAGTGGACTTACAACTGTATTTGGATTTACAACCGGCCGGAATCGCTGATGATTTAGCCAAAACGGTGAGCTATGCTGATGTGTACCGGTTGGTTAAAAACATTATAGAAAGTGCCAAATATAAACTGATAGAATCCTTGGCAGAAACCATTGCCTCACAGGTGTTGGACAATTTTGCTGTTAAAAAGGTAACGGTGCAAGTAAAGAAACCCCAAGCGCCGATACCGGGCATTTTTGATTATATGGCGGTGGAAATCACCAGGTCTAAGGCCGTTGCCTATATTGCCATTGGCAGTAATATCGGAGATAAAAAAGAGACTATCAACAGGGCCATTGCTTTAATAGATGCTACTATGGGGTTACGGGTTACCAAAGTGGCGCCTTATTATCAAACGGCACCGGTGGGTTATACCGAACAGGATTGGTTTTTAAACACCGTTATTGAGGTGGAAACCACCCTTTCGCCGCTGGAATTATTACATAGGCTGTTGAATATAGAAAGTCAGTTGGGGCGGGTGCGGACCATTCACTGGGGACCGCGAACCATTGACCTAGATTTGCTTATCTATGGGGATGAGGTGTTTAACAGCAGCGAGTTAACTTTGCCCCATCCCAGGATGACTGAACGGGCCTTTGTGATGGTGCCGTTGGCTGATATTAACGGGGACTTATTGGTGGCCAATGGAAAAACCGCTGCCGAAATTGCTACAGAGTTGAAGGAGCAACAGGAGATTGTACCCTATGATGAGCTCTAAGTTTCATCGGCTTTAGCACAAAGGGCGGCTGTTGCAAAACCAATTATACTAGGGGGCGGTTAAATAGATTTATATTTAACAGTTGATTAATAAAAAGTTTAAATAAGCAATCAATTCCCTTAGTTGGACATCGTCTTAGTATTTCTGCACATTAGATGGTGAATGTGCAGTAGTATGTTAAACTATTTATAGGCATTAGTAAATTTATATGAAGCTAATTGTGGAGGTGAAAAGATGGACAATACAATTGTTTGGATATTTATAATAGGAATACTACTATTTTTGGTAGCAATTATTAGTCAATTAAAAAGCGATATATCTCGTATGAATACAATTTTAAATAAAATTGCTCAACAAGTTGGATTCCCTAATACAATAGATAATGAACTAAAGAAACTTATTTCAGAAGGTAAAGAAGTTGAAGCGGTTAAAAGATATAGGATTGCTACTGGAGTAGGATTAATAGAAGCTAAAAAATATATTGATTCTTTAAATGAACAGGATAAATAGATGAACATTATTTATAAATTGTGTAAGAAGCGGGAGTAATGACTACTTCACATCATCTATAAAATGCGTATGTAGGCCGGTGAGATTATTGTCATAATGGGTGGTGGATAATGAACAGCAAAAAATATGAAGTAAATATGGTTGGCAATTCACCGTGCCCTTGCTGTGGATTTATAACAATTCCGAATAATGGCGATGCCCTTGCCTATGTCTGCCCAATATGTCTTTGGGAGATAGATTTATTTATTCAAAGTGATGATGAGGCAAGTGACCAAAATCATGGATTAACATTGATTGAAGCCAGAAAAAACTATCAACAGTTTGGGGCGGTATTGGCTAATTTGAAGAAGTATTGCCGGGAACCCCAAAAACATGAATATCCCATAACTAAGGATGAAGAATAACCAGGAAATATTTTTCTTTTGGAGAAAGAGAAAATTTAAACTGTGGGGGTGGCTTGCTTGCTAAGAGAAGAATTGAGGAAACGAGCATTATCGATGGTCCAAATTCCCAATCATTTTCAACCAGTCATTGAGGAATATACTGAGGGAGAGAATGGAGAAGGTGGGGCCATGTTTTCATGGACAAACAAAGAAAAAGATGAAGGTATTATGATAAGTCTAGATCTTGCGGGTAATTTGACTAGTTTACTAATTGATATGAACGATAAAAATTCCAATGCCATCCCTTTAAATGTAGCGGAAAGAAGAGAACGAGCGGAACAATTTTTACTAAGCCATTATCCCCAGGCATTAAAGGATTTAACTTTATATAACACAAAAAAACTTACTAATGGATATCGTTTTTACTATGAACAAATGGTAATGGACTTACCGCTAGATGATGCTGGTTGTTTTATTGATGTTGACGCTGCGGGGAGCATTGTTGAGTTTACATACAGAGGCGTGAAACAGACACCTGAAATACCAACGAAGTTGATTTCAAAAGAAGTGCTAATTGAACATGTACAAAACAGACTGGATTTTCAACTCAGGGTTACAAATCTTTATACTGATATTCATAATGTAGCGGAGGATGGGCTCCGCCTGGTGTACATACCGGAGCCATTTATGGAATATCAAGCAGACGTTTTGCAACCAACGTTAACCATTGTCCATCAAGAAGAGGATCTGCAAAGGTATGCTACAGTGCCTCCGCCATCGGGCACAATAGAACGCAAAGATTTATCCATTGAGGATATCGTTGGTATTTCTGAGGGGATGGAAGTAATTCGTGAAGTGGATATGGGGGAAGAAACCGGCATTGTGTGGCGTGATCGAGACTGGGAGACGAAGGAACAGGATTTATCCATGGTTGGCTTTTTCCAAAGACATTCGGGGGGTACCGTTAAAGCCTTCATTGCAAAGAAGACGGGTAAAGTCAGAAGTTTTATGTGGTTTAAAGAACGAAGCGGCGACCTTTGCCTTAGTCACCAAGCATGTTATCAAAAAGCCATAGACTTTCTACAAAGGGTTATTCCAGATTATTATCAGTATCTGCAATTGATTGTCCGGGAAAATGAAGAAGTGGATGGTACTGAAATGCAACAATCATTCCTTTTTCATATGTGTAACGAACATGGCATACCAATGGAGTTAGGATTAGTAACGGTTGTAGTTAACCGCAAAACCGGACAAATTGATCATTACAGTGGACCGCGTTTTGACGTGGAACAATTGAGCCAAATCCCTGCTGAACCAGCTATTTCTAAAAAAGAAGTCAGGGAAATATTTATCAATCATTTGGATTTTAAATTAGCATGGAGCAAAAATTATGATAGTGAAACAGAACCCTATACCCTTGTTTATCAAGCATGTGATCGGCATTCCAGAACCCCCATCCGGTACATAGATGCCATGACTGGGGCAGTTATTTCCGATAAAGATAAATGACGACAATAGGCGGTTTATCAACCTATGTCTTTAATCATTTATGGCATCTCTCATGTTCCATGGTTAAATAAATCTGCTTTGGGGAATGACATTGGTAGAAAGGGAAAAACCAACCTATTATCAGGAGGAATGAACTATGTTTAAACGCATCGAACATTTAGCATTTAATATTAAGGACAGAGCCAGGTCTATCCATTTTTACGAAGAACATTTTGGTTTCAAAAAATATTATGAACATGATGTTCCTGAACCCACAATAGAAAAAATAATTTATCTTAGACTAGGTGACACCATTATAGAGTTGATACATATGCCAACTGGCTCGCCAATTCAAGGATTTCATTTCTGCCTTGAGAGTGATAACTTTGAGGAAGACTATACCCGCCTAAAAGCTGCCGGTATTCCTGTTGATACCGAGCCTCAACCTGCTGGATCAAGGGAGCCAGGAGAAGAAGGTTGGCGTAGAACAGTATTTGTCGGTCCTGACGGAGAATTAATAGAAATTAGAGGATAAAAACTTACAGCATAAAACCCGTGTCAGCGGGCACGGGTTTTATAGCTAATTATCCCAATGGCATTGCCTCCATTAAATATATTATGCTAGAATAACCCTGTCGAGGGTGGTATCTTTATGAACTGCACCTCAAGGGTATGGCAATTATTAAAATATTAATACTGGGTATATACTCGCTTGGAACCGCTTGGACCGAGAAGGAAGGAATTGAAGGACGTCAAACGACCACCTGTGGTTTCAGGGGTCGTTTTTTTGTTTTTAGGTATCAGAATTAAAACCTAGATAGGTAGGGGGTGTGATATTGAGTAAACCAACTGTAACGGTGGTGGGTGCGGGTAAAGTTGGTTCGGCAATGGCGGTGGCTTTGCAAAGGTCAGGCTATCCAATAGTGGGCGTGGTCAGTGGTAGCGTATCCAGCGCTCAAGCCCTCGGTTTGCGCCTGGGAGTTAATTATTCTACCCAGTTAACGGCCTTTACCAATGGCGCGCAAATTGTCTTTATTACCACCCCCGATAGAGAAGTGGTGAATGTGGTGACCACAATTGCTAATAACGGCGGTTTTAAAGCGGGACAAATTATTGTACATACCAGCGGTTCAATACCCTCGACAGCCATTAACATTGCCCGACAGCATGGGGCGTTGGTGGCAGCTTTTCACCCATTGCAATCCTTTGCGGATGTGGAAACAGCCATTTTGAATTTGCCTGGCAGCTATTTTGCCATTGAAGGGGATGCCGACGCACTGCCGGTTTTAAATCAACTGCTGAATGACTTACATGGCCATGGCATTACCATTAACCCAGAGGATAAGCCTCTTTATCACGCGGCGGCAGTGGTGGCATCTAATTATTTAGTTGCCATTATTCACTTAGCCACAGAAATGCTGGCCAAATTGGGCCTAGAACGGCAGCAGTCTGTGCCGGCTTTATGGCCGCTCATAATGGGCACGTTGAACAATATTGAAAAGGACGGCACTATTAAGGCATTGACCGGTCCCGTTGAGCGTGGCGACAGCATTACACTGGACAAACACATCAAAGCCATTAATGAACTAGGCGCCGTTGAACAGCAAGTTTACCAATCCCTGGGCAAGCTGACGGTGGCGTTGGCATTGCAAAAGGAATCAATTAACCAAGCCACCGCCACAGAATTAATCAATATATTGGAGGGAAACAAGAATGAATAAACCCGTTACCACTTTAGAATTAATAAAGATGAAACAACAAAAACGACCCATTACCATGCTGACAGCCTATGATTATCCCACCGCCATGATGGTGGATGCGGCAGGGATAGACATGATTTTGGTGGGGGATTCAGTGGGTAACACAGTTTTGGGTTATGACACCACCATACCGGTTACTATAGAAGAAATGGTACACCATACCAAGGCCGTCACCCGGGGTGCTAAAAGGGCTTTAGTGGTGGCAGATATGCCTTTTTTAACCTGTCACATTTCCAAGGAAGATACCATGCGCAATGCCGGCCTGTTAATGCAACAAGGTGGTGCTAAAGCAGTTAAAATTGAGGGCGGCCAAGAGGTGGCCGAGGTAATTAAAGCGCTCACAAGCGGGGGTATACCTGTGGTGGGCCACTTGGGCCTCACTCCCCAATCGGTGCACCAACTGGGGGGGTATCGTGTGCAGGGTAAAACCGCCGATGCAGCCAGCAAGCTGATTGCCGATGCCAAAGCACTACAACAGGCCGGGGCCTTTGCGGTGGTGTTGGAATGTGTACCCACTTCATTGGCCAAACTGGTGACAGAGGCCATTGACATCCCCACCATTGGTATTGGGGCAGGCAATGTCTGTGACGGTCAGGTAATTGTGTTCCATGATTTGGTGGGAATCAATAACCAATTCAAGCCTAAATTTGTCAAGCGATATGCTAATCTGTACCAAGAGGTTGTCCAAGCGTTGGAGTGCTATCGGGATGATGTTCGGGAACGGAAATTCCCCGATGAGGAACATTCCTTTTCTATGCCCGACGAGGAACTGAAAAAAATTTACTAAAAATAAAGAGGTGTCTAGGTTGCAAGTTGTCAAAACAATTGCCGAAATACAAGAATTGGTGGCAGCTGCCAAGGGGCAAAATAAAACAGTGGGCTTGGTGCCCACCATGGGTTATCTACATCAAGGCCATTTATCTTTAATGCAGAGGGCAGTGGCTGAGTGCGACTATGTGGTTACCAGTATCTTTGTCAATCCACTGCAATTTGGCCCCACAGAGGATTTAGCATCGTACCCTAGGGATTTGGAACAGGATACTAAAAGGGCGGCAGAGGTTGGTGTGGATGTAGTTTTTGCGCCCACTGACGACGAAATGTATCCCGAAGGATTTGATACCGTGGTTATGGTGGGGGAAGCTTTAACCAATAAGCTCTGTGGTAACAAACGCCCCGGCCACTTTACCGGGGTGGCCACCGTGGTGACCAAGCTGTTTAACATTGTTAAGCCCCAGCGGGCATATTTTGGGCAAAAGGATGCCCAACAGGTGGCGGTAATTAAAAGAATGGTACAGGATTTAAATATGGGCATAGAAATCGTGGCGGTGCCCATAGTTAGGGAAGCCGATGGATTGGCCATGAGCTCTAGAAACACTTATCTGGAGCCCCCGCAAAGACAAGTTGCAACCATCCTTCACCAAAGCCTGCAGTTGGCAAAACAGCAAGTGCAGGCCGGAGAACGGGATGTTAACACCTTAACTAAATTGGTGGCTGATAAAATTAACAGTGAACCCTGTGCTCAACTGGATTATGTGGAGATCTATGCCTATCCAAGTCTAAAAGAGATCGATAAAATTGAGGGCCAGGTGCTGTTAGCTGTGGCGGCTAAATTTGGTAAGGCTAGATTAATAGATAACATAATGTTGGAGGCGTAGAATGTTATTAACACTATTTAAAAGCAAAATTCACCGGGCCACTGTTACCGAGGCCAACTTGAACTACATGGGTAGCATTACTGTGGATAGGGAATTGTTAAAGGCGGCGGGCATTTTGGTGCACGAAAGGGTGCAGGTGGTAAATTTAAACAACGGCAGCCGTTTAGAAACCTATGTAATTCCTGGAGAGGCCCATTCCGGGGTAGTATGTTTAAATGGAGCCGCCGCCCGGCTGGCACAACCAGGGGATAAAGTGATTATTATTTCCTACGCCCTGATGGAGAAAAAAGAAGCAGAAGAATTTAGGCCCCAAGTGGTGATGGTGGATGACAACAATCAGATTGTCAAAGTTATCAGCGAAGAGTCCCATGGTCAAGTGTGTTAACTTGATTGACAATTTAATCAATTTAGTACTACAATCAAGTTATTGTAGTCTAACGGAACTTTGATTAAAAGGAGCTGACAGCTTTGCAATTTGACGATAATGTTAAGCAATTATGGGACGATATTAAAAAATTAAAACAAGAGCGTAATGCGGTTATTTTAGCCCACTACTATCAACCACCTGAAATTCAGGAAGTGGCCGATTTTGTGGGGGACTCGCTGGAATTGTCCCGTAAAGCGGCTGATACAGATGCTGAAGTGATTGTATTTTGCGGTGTGCACTTCATGGCAGAAAGTGCAGCTATTTTATCTCCTGATAAAAAGGTTGTTTTGCCAGTTGAATCTGCAGGTTGTCCCATGGCCGATATGGTCACGGCCGATGCCCTGCGAGCCAAGAAAAAACAGCTGCCCAACACAGTGGTGGTGAGTTATGTAAATACTTCGGCAGAGGTTAAAGCCGAGAGCGATATTTGCTGTACATCAGCCAATGCAGTTAAAATTATTGAATCCATTCCCACAGATAAAGAGATTCTTTTTGTGCCAGATAAAAACCTGGGTGCTAATGTGGCTAGACAAGCCAATAGAAAATTGACAGTATGGGCCGGGGAATGCCCAATACATGATAACTTAACAGTGGAAGATGTATTGGCCGCTAAGGGTCAATATCCCGGGGCAAAGGTACTGATGCACCCAGAATGCAGACCGGAGGTTGTCGAACTAGCTGACTATGTATCTAGCACATCAGGTTTACTGCGTTACGCTGCTGAAAATGAGGCAGCGGAATTTATTGTGGGCACCGAAGAGGGGATTCTGCATCAAATGCGCAAACAAAACCCTGACAAAAAATTTTATTTAGTTCATTCAAAAATGGTATGTAAGGATATGAAATATACCACTTTACCAAAACTGAAGGAAGCTTTAGAGACCCTGATGCCTCAAATCACAGTGCCTGCAGACATTCGTGAGAAAGCCCTTGGCAGTTTGGAGCGCATGTTAGCGGTTAAATAGTAATTAGGGGATGAATTAATGGAAAGGCACTATCTGGTAAACTTTGACACTGACAGTTTACCCCAAGAAGAAACGGAGCTATTAATCATTGGTGGCGGTATTGCTGGGCTATATACAGCCTGGCATGCCGCCCAGGCTGGTCTAAAAGTGGTGTTACTAACCAAGCGAACAATGATTGATAGTAACTCTGACCGGGCCCAAGGTGGCATTGCTGCTGCCTTAGGCAAGACCGATTCGCCGGAACTGCACTATCAGGATACTTTGCTGGCTGGGGCTGGGCTGTGTGATCTCAAGGCGGTCAAAATATTGGTAACCGAGGGCCCTAAAAGGGTTCAAGAGTTAATTGATATGGGGGCTAATTTTGATCACTATGGCAAGGAATTATCCATGACCAAAGAGGGTGCCCATAGCAAACGCAGAATACTGCATGCTAAAGGAGACGCCACCGGTGCAGAGATAATGCGCACTTTAATGTACCAGGTAGAAGAACAGGGTAAGGCGCAAATATTAGAACAACACTTTGTGGTGGACCTATTGGTGAAAGACAATGTGTGTTATGGTGTGCTGGCCTTTGATGAAATATCCGGCAGTTACCGGGTTTTCTATGCCAAAGCAGTGGTGCTGGCAGCGGGTGGTGCAGGGCAACTGTACAGACATACCACCAACCCAGAGGTGGCCACAGGGGATGGCATTGCCCTTTGCTACCGGGCCGGGGCAGAGGTAATGGATATGGAGTTTGTGCAATTTCACCCCACTGCGCTGGTTTTGCCCGAGGCGCCGCGGTTTTTAATTTCCGAAGCCGTTCGGGGAGAGGGCGGAATTTTGCGCAATAGCAATGGTGAGCGCTTTATGCCACGCTACCATGGCATGGCGGAATTGGCACCCAGGGATATCGTTTCCCGGGCCATACTATCTGAAATGGCCAATACCGATAAAGACTGTGTTTATTTAGATTTAACCCATATGTCCGCAGACAAAATAACCGAGCGATTCCCCACCATTACTAACACTTGCTTGCGTTATGGTTTAGATATAACTAAAGAAATGATACCGGTTGCTCCAGCAGCCCATTACATCATGGGTGGTGTAAAAACTAACTTTAATGGTGAAACTTCTATTATGGGACTTTTTGCTTGTGGAGAGGTGGCCTGCTTAGGCGTACACGGCGCCAATCGCTTAGCCAGTAACTCGCTGCTGGATGGTTTGGTTTTTGGTCGACGCATTGTAGAATACATAAAAAAACACCTGGGCTATTATCACGCCAGTAGGTCTAAGATTAAATTTACCTGTGAAGGGTTGCTGGAACCAACCGGTGACTTTAATGCCATTAGAGATGCCGTTAAGGCGACCATGACCGAGAATGTGGGACCACTGCGTACCAGCCAAAGACTTAATCAAGCATTATCTTTTTTTGAACAATATAGTTGGCTGGACAAACATCGTTGTCGCAACCCCAGGGAAATGGAAATTCGCAACATGATAGAAGTAGGTAGATTAATTACCGAAGCCGCCCTAATGAGAACCGAGAGCAGGGGCGGGCACTTTAGGCTTGACTATCCAGAAACTATGTCTCGCTGGAAGAAACATGTCATTATGAGACGTTAGGAGAGAAACATATGGAACTGAATCCGCTATTATTAAATGACCTCATACATCGCAGTTTACTGGAAGATATGGGAACTGGCGATATTACCACCAACAGCACAGTGGCAGCAGATGCAACGGCCACTGGAATTATTCATGCCAAAGAAAGTGCTGTGATAGCTGGAATTACAGTGGCCGAAGCGGTGTTTAAACACCTTGATCCGAAAGTTACCTTTGAAGCCAAAGTAAAGGATGGTGACCGGGTTGAGGCCCGTACAGTGTTGGCTGAGGTGCAGGGCAATGCCCGAGCAATTTTAACCGGCGAAAGGTTAGCGTTAAATTTTCTGCAAAGGATGTCTGGTATTGCTACCAAAACCGCCGCTTTGGTAGATTTGGTATCCATGTATCCCACCCGGATTGTTGATACCAGAAAAACCACCCCTGGACTGCGGGTGCTGGAGAAGTACGCAGTAAAGGTTGGGGGTGGCCACAACCACAGATTTGGCCTTTATGATGCCATTTTAATTAAGGATAACCATATCAAGGTGGCCGGAGGGATCAGCCAAGCAATTAACCTGGCGCGGCGTCACAACCCCCACACCGTTAAGATTGAAGTGGAAGTTCAAGATCTGGAGGGTGTAGAAGAAGCGGTGGTGGCCAATGCAGATATTATTATGCTTGATAACATGGAGCCATCCATTATGCGCGAGGCGGTTGAAATGATTAAAGGGCGAGCGCTGGTGGAAGCCTCTGGCGGTGTTTCCGAAGAGACTGTGGTGACAGTGGCTAAAAGCGGTGTTGATTTAATATCTGTTGGTGCCCTTACCCATTCGGTAAGATCCATCGACATTAGCCTTGATATTGACCAAATTAAATAGAGCTAATATAATAGACTAAGTTACAGGGGGTGACTCTGTAACCTTTGTTTATGCTTATGGTTAACCGGCGTTATCACTTTGGTTAACCATAACAACTGTCAAAGAGGTGAGAGCTTGAAAGAGAGGGTATTACATATTCTCAAATCTGCCCAGCGGATATCCGGAGAAGAGATCTGTCGGCAATTAAATATTTCCCGCACTGCAGTTTGGAAACATATTAAAACATTGAAACAAGAGGGTTATCAAATTGATACCCAACCCAGACTAGGGTATCAGTTACTTAAAACTCCCGATTGCCTATACCCAGCAGAGGTCAAGGCTGGTTTAGAAACGACCTTTATTGGGCAAAAGCTATTTCATTTTGCCCAGTTGTCCTCTACCAATGACTACGCCAAGGAGCTGGCCAGGGATGGTGGAGCTGAAGGGGCGGTGGTGGTAACCGAGGCCCAGGTTGGCGGTAAGGGTCGGTTGGGGCGCCAATGGCATTCGGTGGCCGGTGAGGATGTGGCGTTATCGGTGCTACTTTACCCCAATATCAGCCCGATGGAAACGCCAAAATTTAGCATGTTGGCAGCGGTTGCTGTGGCCAAAGGCATTGAACAAACTTGCGGCATCAAAGCTGCAATCAAATGGCCCAATGATTTATTGATTAACGGTAAAAAGGTATGTGGCATACTGGTGGAGATGGGTGCTGAAATGGATCGGGTCAAGTATGTGGTGCTGGGCATTGGCATTAATGTTAATTCGACACCGGAGATGTGGTCGGAGGATATTAAATATAAAACCACATCTGTCAAGGAGCAAAATGGGCAACCAATAAATAGAGTAAAATTGGTCCAGAACCTGTTGGCACAATTGGAGGCATTATATCTATTATGTAGGGAAAGGGGATTTGCACCTATTTTAGAGGAATGGTGTAAATGGTGCGTGTCGTTAAATTGCCAGGCCAAGGTGGAAACCATTAATGGCAATTTCACCGGCTGGGTGGAGGGAATTGATGACAGCGGATCGTTGCTATTGCGTCTAAAGGATGGCAGTGTCAAAACCTTTACCTCCGGAGAGGTGTCTTTAAGATTGTAATCGGATAAATACACCGGAAAGCGCCAATGTTTTCCGGGGATTTTATAGCTATATGGTTAACCTGAACAAAGGTTCTAGTTAACTAATTTATTAAGGGGTGATCCAGTGAAATTTAAAACCAGAGAGTTAACTTTGATTGGTACCATGGCGGCGGTCACTGCGGTGGTGGCCATTGCATTTAGATTTTATCCCGTTGCCTTGGGTACAGTGCCCTTCAGTTTGTTGCCCTTTATGGCGGTATTGGCCGGCGGTATATTAGGTGGACGCCTGGGGGCCTGGAGTATGGTGACATATTTACTGATGGGGCTGGTGGGCTTTCAGGTATTTGCCACCGAACCCTACGGTGGACCACTGTACCTATTAAAACCAACCTTTGGTTTTTTGTTGGGTTATATACCGGCGGCCTATATTAGCGGGCATATTATTTGGAAAAACAAAGAGGCCAGTGTAGTGGTTTACATTATGGCCATGATGTTGGGCATAACCTCTATCTATTTGGTAGGTATACCATACCTGTATGTTATGACCAAGGTTTATTTGGGGCAAACAATTACCCTGGGGATAATTCTTGGCAGTATGTCAATACTGATGATACTGGATTTAGTAAAGGCGGTGGGGGCAGCGCTGGTGGCCCATGCAGTGTTAAAACGTTTAAAATGACAAAAATAGCATTCGGTATTTGCACCGATGGGTATGGTCTGTTAAAATTGTTTTGCATTATATATTTATCTTACTGGGGGAACAAGTGATGATACTGGTGTTTGACATCGGCAACACTAATATTGTACTGGGTGTATTTAATGAAGAGGAATTAATAGCCCACTGGCGCATTTCCACTGATCGTGAGCGTACAGCTGATGAATACGGTATGCTGTTAATTAATTTATTTAGCTACGCTAAACTAGACATGAACAAGGTTAATGCAGTGATAGTATCGTCGGTGGTGCCACCTTTAATGCACAACCTAGAGCGCATGAGCCAAAGGTACTTTAACTTGCCACTGATGGTTGTGGGGCCGGGAATCAAAACCGGGATGCCAATTAAAATGGATAATCCCCGTGAAGTGGGGGCTGACAGAATTGTTAATGCGGTGGCTGCCTATAGCTTATATGGGGGGCCAGTAATTATTGTAGATTTCGGTACCGCCACCACCTTTTGTGCCGTTAACAAAAAGGGAGAGTATATTGGCGGTGTAATTGCCCCGGGTATTGATATATCCACCGAGGCGTTGTTTGCTAAGGCGGCTAAATTGCCCCGGGTGGAATTGAAGCGGCCGGCCACTGTATTGGGCAAAAACACCGTCCACGGTATGCAATCGGGGATTGTATTTGGATATACCGGGTTGGTGGATGAAATTGTTAAACGGCTCAAACGGGAAGTGGGAGAGTGTCAAGTAATTGCCACCGGAGGCTTGGCAGATTTGATAGCCCATGAAAGCTCCACTATAAACAAAGTGGAACCATTTTTGACACTGATCGGTTTGAAGTTAATTTATCAGCGGAACAAGGAATGATGATATGAATATCGGATCGGTGAAACTGGTTAATAAAGTGGTATCTGCACCGATGGCTGGGGTTACTGATCGGGCCTTTCGGGTGTTGGCGCGGGAAATGGGCTGCGCACTGGTATGCACTGAAATGGTCAGTGACCAAGCGCTGTTATATCAAAATAAAAAAACACTACATATGATTGATTTTACCAACGAACCGGGACCGCTCAGTGTGCAAATTTTTGGTTCCAATGCCCAGTATATGGCCGATGCAGCGGCGATAATTGCTGCCCAGGGTGCGGATATCATTGATATTAATATGGGTTGCCCCGCACCTAAAATAGTTAGAAACAATGAAGGCTGTGCATTAATGAAAAACCCAGACTTGGCGGAAGAAATAGTGAGGGCGGTTACCGCCAGAGTAAAGGTGCCGGTTACCGTTAAGATGCGTAAAGGTTGGGACGAAGATAATATTAATGCGGTGGAAATGGCCCAAAGGGTGGTGCAGGCGGGGGCGGCGGCAGTGACCATTCATGGCCGGACCAGAGGTCAATTTTATAGTGGTGAGGCCGACTGGGATGTTATTCGCCAAGTGAAGGACGCGGTCAGCGTTCCAGTGATTGGCAACGGTGATATCTGGAAACCCCAAGATGCGGTGCGGTTACTGGAGGAGACCGGGTGCGATGCGGTAATGATCGGTCGTGGGGCGATGGGTAATCCTTGGCTTTTTAAACAAACAATCCATTATTTAGACACTGGGGAGCTGCTTCCGGAACCCACTGCCGAGGAGCGGATAAAAACGGCTATTCGGCACTTGGAGATGATTGTGGCGGACAAAGGCGAATGTAAGGGCGTCGCGGAGATGAGAAAACATGCTGCTTGGTACACCAAAGGATTTAGAGGGGCTGCCGGCTTACGCCAAAAAATTAATCAGGCTAAAACATTACCGGAATTAAAACAAGTGTTGTACTTGGCTGTCTAAGAGCGCATAGGCGCTCTTTTTTGATATAGAGGGTAGGATTAAATTGTGGTTGATGGCAAATTGGTATACATATTATTATCTACTTCTGGGTAATATGTAATATCTGGTATAATGGAGTTAAGTGGGGGAATAAAATAGGGGGAGTATCAATGGAAAAGTTTGCGTTCATCATTCATCCTTTAGATGTTTCGGACGTAGCACGCAAATTCAGCATTACTAGGTATATGCCAAATAGCGTAGTGGAAAAAGCATTAAGATTTTTACCACCCTTTACTACATCACATATTACCGGAATTAAATCGATACAGAATAAGGAAGCCGAAGGTTGGTTTATTAGTTGTCCGTTAACTGCCCAGCAAATGATGACGCTGCCACAGGAATTGGTACTTGAGAGAATAATTCAGGCCGGTAAAGTGGCCGAAAAACTGGGGGCTGGCATTGTTGGCTTGGGGGCCTTCACTTCGGTGGTGGGTGATGCCGGTGTGACCATTGCCAACAACCTAAATATTGCTGTGACCACCGGTAACAGTTATACCGTGGCAACGGCCATAGAAGGTACTAAAAGGGCTGCCCAGTTGATGGGACATAAGTTGTCAAATAGTCATTTGGTGGTGGTGGGAGCCACCGGTTCCATTGGTCAAGTTTGTTCCTTAATCATGGCCAGGGAGGTTAAGAATTTAACCTTGGTGGGTCGCAACACTACCGCCCTTAACAACTTAGCAGAAAAAATCCTCTATCAAACAGGATTAGCAGCTAAGGTAACTTCAAAAATAAAGAATGTTCTTCCCACAGCGGATATCATTATCACTGTCACCAATTCGGTAGATACTATTATTAAGCCAGAGGACTTAAAAAGTGGTGCGGTGGTATGTGACGTTGCCAGGCCCAGGGATGTTTCTAAAAGAGTGGCAGAGCAACGGGAGGATGTTTTAGTAATAGAAGGCGGGGTTGTGGAAGTACCTGGCAACGTGAATTTTAACTTTAACTTCGGTTTCCCAACAGGAATGGCCTATGCTTGCATGGCAGAAACAATGATGTTAGCTCTGGAAGGTCGATATGAGAACTACTCACTGGGTAGACAACTTACCGTTAAGCAGGTGGATCAGATTTCTAAAATCGCTGAAAAACACGGATTTGCATTGGCTGGGTTCCGTAGCTTTGAAAAGGCCATATCTAATGAGCAAATTAATGTGATTAGAAAAAAGGCTTTAACAATCGCCTAATAACAAAAAAATACTTAAAGGGATGATCTTGACAAATATCCTGAACTGTATTTATAATGTGTAAGACAATCAGGGAGGTTGTAAGCACTGCAAAGGTTGCCTTTGCAGTGCTTTCGGCGTACTTATGGGGGTTTTTGCCGTCGGTGAATAATATTACGCAAAAAACATATATTGTTTTTTAAGGCAAATCCCAATACATAGATAGGAGAAGTGGGATAATGAAAGAAAAAGAAATTATAGTAACAGCGGAAGGCTTAAAACAACTGGAAAAAGAATTGGAAACATTGAAATCTGTAAAGCGGAGAGAGGTTGCGCAACGGATTAAACAAGCCATTGAATTTGGCGACATCAGTGAGAATTCCGAATACGATGATGCTAAAAATGAACAGGCATTTATAGAGGGCAGAATTGCCACTCTAGAAAAAATGTTGAGAAATGCTAAGGTTATTGAAGACAGTAATTCCAAAGACATAGTGTCATTGGGGTCAACAGTAATGCTTAAGGATCTTGAGTTTGGTGATGAACTTAAATACACCATTGTGGGTTCTGTAGAGGCTGACCCTGATGCCAACAAGATTTCCAACGAATCGCCGGTGGGCAAAGCCATTTTGGGACGGAAAAAGGGCGATGTGGTTGATGTGGAAGTGCCCGTGGGAGTAATTCAGTATGAAATTTTAGAAATCTTATAATAAAGTCAAAGGTGCAGTAAAATTCGGAGGTTTGGTAATGCAAAATAAAAAAGATCAAGGCGTAGAAAGCCCAGAAGAACTTAGTGAATTAATGCGTGTGCGTAGGGAAAAGTTAACTGAGTTACAGCAAGAAGGTATTGAACCTTATGGCGGCAAATTTAACCGCACTCACTATGCTAAAGACATTGTAGATGATTTTGAAAGATTTGAAGGTCAAAGTGTAGTTTTAGCTGGTCGAATTATGGCAAAACGTGGCCATGGTAAGGCTAGCTTTGCTAATATTCAGGATATGTCAGGAAATATTCAGATATATGGACGGTTAAATGATCTGGGCGAAGATCACTATCGACTATATGAAAAACTGGATATCGGCGATATCATCGGTGTTGAGGGCACAGTATTTAAAACCCGTACCGGTGAAGTGACGGTTTCGCTGACTGGTTTTACAATGTTGGCCAAGTCACTGCGCCCTTTGCCAGAAAAATGGCATGGTTTAAAGGATGTAGATTTGCGCTATCGCCAGAGATATGTGGACTTAATTGTTAATCCTGAAGTGCGTCAAACCTTTGTTACCAGAAGTCGCATAGTTAGTCAAATCCGCGGTTATTTAGATAACCTGGGTTTCCTAGAGGTGGAAACTCCGATGATGCATCCCATTGCCGGTGGTGCTGCAGCGAAACCATTTGTTACTCATCACAACACCTTAGATATGCAATTGTATATGCGGATAGCACCGGAATTGTATCTTAAAAGACTGCTGGTGGGTGGATTTGATAAGGTTTATGAAATCAACCGCAATTTTAGAAACGAAGGTATTTCCACTAAACATAACCCTGAATTTACTTCATTAGAGTTATATCAAGCCTTTGGTGACCTAGAAGATATGATGGACATCACTGAAAAGCTAATTGTTTCAGTGGCCCAAAAGGTGTTGGGCACCACAATAATTCAGTACGAAGAACAGGAAATAGATTTAACGCCCTCTTGGAAGAGACTGCCAATGTTGGAGGCGGTGAAACAATACAGTGGTTTAGATTTTAACAACATTGCCACTGATGAAGAAGCCCGGGCAGCGGCGAAAGGATTAGGCCTAGAGATCAAAGGGGCTGAAACCCGCGGCGACGTATTAAACTTGGTATTTGAAGAGAAGGTTGAACCACAACTAATTCAACCAACCTTCATTCTAGATTATCCAGTGGAGATTTCTCCGCTGGCTAAACGTAAAAAAGACGATCCCCGTCTTACTCATCGTTTTGAACTATTTATATATGGTCGTGAAATGGCCAATGCCTTTTCGGAGTTAAATGATCCCATTGATCAAAAACAGCGGTTTGAAATGCAGTTAGAAAAAAGAGCCAGTGGTGATGACGAAGCCCATATGATGGACGAAGACTATATCCAAGCGTTAGAATATGGTATGCCACCGGCAGGGGGATTAGGTATTGGTATCGATCGTTTAATCATGCTGTTAACCAATTCTTCATCCATTAGAGATGTAATACTATTTCCATTAATGAGACCTCGGGATTAAACCCCGAGGTCCTAAAGCATTTAAACAGTCTTTTTAATTTTATGTTGACAAGCATTTAACGCTATGTTAACATATAAATCGTGGCTGGTTCGACAAATTGACCAAGCCTGTTGGCTCAAAAAACGACTTGACATAAAAAATAAGTTGTGGTAACATTTTTGAGGTAACAAAAACAGATCCTTGAAAACTAAACAGTAAGAGATGGATGTTGTAGAGGCTCAATTCATTGAGCCTGGATAAAATACATTCATTATTGCATGCAAGTGTTTTTGTAGGGGCCGATTTATCGCGCCCACAAAAAGAAACATTTGCGCATAGTGAAAACGCATGTTTCAAAAAATAACACATGATAAATGAGCTAAAATCAGCT